>NZ_JCALDL010000010.1:0-179037 GCF_059812855.1 Mycobacterium sp. NGS35 | reverse complement strand
TTGGCGGTGGCGGAGGGATTTGAACCCTCGGACGGGGGTTACCCGTCACACGCTTTCGAGGCGTGCTCCTTAGGCCGCTCGGACACGCCACCGCGGGTCAGCTTACCGGCCGACCGCGGGCTCGTTCCAATCGCTTGGCGCAAGCGACCGTGTTTTTTGGTGCGCGAGGCACTCCTCATCGGCCCTTAGGCTCGTTCATGAAAACAACTGCTCATGAAGGGGGCGACGATGAAGGTTGAGCCTGAGCTCCTGCACGCCGGCGCCAATGCGACCCATTCCGCCGCGAATCGGATCGCCTTGGGCGCCGATGAACTCGCGACATTGTCCGTCCCCCGGGGCATGTTCGGTGACTTCGACGCGGCGCTGGCATACCACAGCAAGATTCAGGCGCATCACTCCAAGCACGTCTCGCTGATGCGTCGGCACAACCAATTGTTGACGGACATCGGCGCGAAGGCACAGGCAGCCGGACACGATTTCGCCAGAGCTGAAGGAGGCAATACCGGAGCCGTCGCAGCCCTGCGCCACGGCATCAGCTGACCGTGGGCCATGCGGAGGGACCGCCCGCGCTGAGGTACTTATCTGTCGATGAACTGGTCAGTGGCTCGGGTGGTGACCCGTGGCGGGTAAACGAATCTCTGCAAAAGGGCGAACCGGGGCAGATCGCGGCGCTCGCGGAAGCGTTCTACAAGGCCGGCTGGAGCACCGAAGAGACATCGAACGACTTCGCCGCAGCGAAACGCCGGTTCGACGCGGCATGGGATCGCGATCCCGGTCGGTATCAGATCCATGATTCAGCCGAGGTTCAGCGCGCCACTCAGCAGTTGGACCTGCATCTGCAGCAATTGACGGACATCGGCGTCGACCTGGAAGGAATCGCTGCGGCATTGGCGGAGGCGCAGCAATCCGCCAAACCGGTTATCGGAAACCTCAACGGACTGCTGTTAGGAATCGACGCTCAGATCGCCGCAATTCTGGCCAGCGCCGCGTCATCGAGTGACATCGAGATCCAGCGTGACAATGCCATCCGGGTGACGACCGACGCATTACGTAAGGTTCAGGCCATCCGCGACACCTATTCAACTGCCCTGTGCGATGGCATGAACCAGTTGCGCGGTCTTGATGGCTACGATCCCGGGATCCTCGACGGACTCGACGCCGACGGCAACCGCACCCCTTGGGAAGACGCTCAAGCCGCCGCGCAAACGTACGACCAGACGCAGCGAGCAGCGGATCAGGCTTTGGTCAGCAGAGGAGGTCCAGATACCCAGGACGTGCGCGACGCCGGGCTCGGCTGCGTGACTATGCGACCGTCAACGATCCCAACGCGAATGGGACGTCACGATTGCTTGCCGGAGAACGTCTCGAGGACTTCAACGTCGTTCGGCGCGGCCAACCCACAGCGGTGGATCCCATCCTCGGTCAAGACGCCTTCACTCGGGCGAAGATGCGCCTGGACTGGCAACGAAACCTGGAACGCGGCTTTCCGGAGATGAATGTTCGCGGTAAGACACCAGACGAGGCGACGTGGTTACTCGACAGTTCCGAACAACAGGCCAAGATCATGGCCACCCGGAAAGTGCTCCAAGAACTGGAGCGACAAGGCATGTCGCCGAGGGGTGCGGTATCAGCGGTGGGTCAACTATCTCGGGGGATCACATGGCAGCAACTGGCGAACGGTGCCGGCACGCTCGCCGGCCCGGCAGGTGAGGGCTTGGAACGGGCCGCTGCCGCGGAGAGCTTCGGACGGCACAATCTCGAAGTTTTCGATCCTGCCGATATCGAGGTCATGAAAAGGCTGGGTAAGCGGCTGGGGACAGCGGGCGACCTCATCTCGATCGGGTTGGCGCTCGACGATATCTACAACGGCGCGCCAGCCGGCGAAACGTTGGCCACGACGGCAGGAAGCATTGGCGGCGGCTTGTTAGGCGGCTTCGGACTGGGTGCGGCCGCCGGCACATGGATAGGACCCGAAGGGGCACTCATCGGGGGAATCATCGGCTCGATCGTCGGCGGCATCGCCGGCGAGAAAGGCACGAATGCCGTCTACCAGTGGGCGACCAGTGGTTGATGCCGCGGCGTGGGCCCACGTTCATCAACCCACGTGGTCGAAGACATTGTTGATCGCGGCGTTCGCCGTCTGGGCACTCGCGTTCGTCGCAGACATCGTCGTGCACAGCGTCGACGTGCAGCGTCGGATCTACTGGATCGGGTGGCTCGGCGGCGGTGTGCTGGCTGCCGGTTCGGTGTTCTTCCGCGGCTGGGCGGCCGCGGCCGGAGTGCTGGCTCTCGTGGTGTCCGTCGCGGTTGGCCGTGCCTACGTGTCGACTCCCTACCTGAAGTTCGGGAAGCGAGTGTTTTCCCTGCGATCCAGCTACCAACAGCCTCCGCCGCCGAGCCCGCCGCCGCCGGACGCGTACGGCGACATCTCGGCAGCGAAATTCTGGTGGATTGTGGCGATACTGATGGTTTTCCTCGGCGTCACCGTAGCAAACCTCGGATTCGCTACGGCCGCAGGGCTTTTGGCGCTTCTGATGGCGCTCGCCGCTCTGGGATGCGGTGCCGACGACGCGCGGCGACGGCTTCCTGTCGTCCGCCAGCAGTACGTGCAGGCGGGGATCGCCGCCCTCGCCTCGATACCGCTTTATGGCGTGCCGCCGCTGATGTACGCCATCGGTTACGTCATCGGCCAACGGATGCCGCCGCCAGGCGGTCGGCACGCCGCCGGGCGCGTCACCCCTGCCGAGCGAAGAACTCCTCCAGCACCGCCGCACACTCCTCCGCCAGCACCCCGCCGCGGACCTGCGGGCGGTGCGTGAGCCGACGATCCCGAACCACATCCCACAGCGATCCGACCGCCCCCGTCTTGGGCTCCCATGCCCCGAACACCAGCCGCGCCACCCGCGCCATCACCAGCGCCCCTGCACACATGGTGCACGGCTCGACCGTCACCGCCAGCGTCGCGCCTTCGAGTCGCCATCCGTCGCCCAGCACTCGCGCCGCCGCCCGCAGCGCCAAGATCTCCGCGTGGGCAGTGGGGTCGCCCAAAGCCTCGCGCGCATTGGCGGCCCGTGCCAGCTCGATGCCGTCGGCGCTGAACACCGCCGCCCCCACCGGAACGTCGCGGGGCCCCGCGCTCGCTGCAGCTCGCAGTGCGACGCCGATCAAGTCCTCGTCACTGGGCACCATCAGTTCGGGTGCGAAAATCACCGATTCAATCGATCGAGCGCTGCCGAGAACTCGTCGGTGAAGCCCATGCGAGCGGCAATCATCCCCAGCTGCTCGTCGGCGTACAGGTCGGTGTCGGACAGGATCACCCCGAGGACCGCCTCGGGCAGGCCCACGTCCGA
This sequence comes from Mycobacterium sp. NGS35, assembly GCF_059812855.1. NCBI lineage: Bacteria > Bacillati > Actinomycetota > Actinomycetes > Mycobacteriales > Mycobacteriaceae > Mycobacterium > Mycobacterium sp. NGS35. The sequence goes on along the minus strand of NZ_JCALDL010000010.1, from coordinate 175,687 downwards.
CAGCACGCCGAGGTCGCCCTCCTCGAACGGCTCGTTCGGGTCCAGTTCGTCGTAGTCGATGTCGGCGTCGAGCTTCTCCAGCGCCTCCGCGGCGATGTCGTAGTCCAGCGCGGCGGTCGCGTCGGACAGGAACAGCCGCGTGCCCGACGGCGCGGGCCGCACGATGACGAAAAACTCGTCGTCGATATTGAGCAAACCGAAAACCGCACCGGCACTGCGTAATTCGCGCAACTCAGTCTCAGCGGCGGCGAGGCTGGTCAATGCCCTGGACCGCATCGGCGCGCACCGCCACTGGCCGTTCTCTCGGACCACCGCCAGCGCGAAGCCTTCGGGGATTTCCCGGGTCTGCTCCTTCGCCGGTCGACGCTGTGGTCCCATGGCCGCATACGGTAGTCCCCGAGCACGCGCCTTGACCACTATTGGCAGCAGACGCCCTCAACCGGATGTGCCAACCTTGAACACGTGACCACGACACCCGTCTGCGTGCTGGGCATGGGCCTGATCGGCGGGTCGATCATGCGGGCAGCGGCCAAGGCCGGCCGCGAGGTCTTCGGCTACAACCGCTCCGTCGAGGCTGTCACCGCCGCCCGGTTCGACGGCTTCGACGCCACGCACCACCTCGACGAAGCACTGCACCGCGCCGCCGATGCCAACGCCCTGATCGTGTTGGCCGTTCCCGCCCCTGCGCTGTCCATCCTGCTCCCATACGTCAGGGACATGGCCCCCGACAATCCACTCACCGACGTCACCAGCGTCAAAGTGGCTGTGCTGCAAGAAATTCAGAGATTCGGGTTGCAGACGCGGTTCGTCGGCGGACACCCGATGGCTGGCACCACCCACTCCGGCTGGTCGGCGGGAAACGCCCGCCTGTTCGTCGGCGCGCCATGGGTGGTGGCCGTCGACGACCACGTCGACCCACACTGCTGGACGACGGTCACCGAGCTCGCCCTGGATTGCGGCTCGGTGGTGGTGCCTGCCAGGTCCGACGAGCATGACGCAGCCGCGGCCGCGATTTCGCATCTTCCCCACATCGTCGCCGAGGCCGTTGCGATCACCGCCGGCGAAGTACCCCTGGCGTTCGCGCTGGCGGCCGGGTCGTTTCGGGACGTGACCAGGGTGGCGGCCACCACGCCGGAACTCGTCCGCGCGATGTGCGAGACCAACGCCGAGCAGCTGCTGCCGGTGCTCGACCGGACGATCGAGCTGATGACGCGCGCCCGCACGGTACTGGCCCAACACGGTTCCGTCGCCGAGCTGGTCGACGACGGCCACGCCGCCCGCATGCGCTACGACGGCTTCTCCCGCTACGAGATCGCCGGAATCGTCGTGGGCGAGGAACGCTGGCGTGAGGAACTGGCCGCCCTCGGCAGGGCCGGCGGCGTGATCAGATCCGTGCCGCCAGTCCGGGATAGTCCAGAATGAAGCCGTGGTCGTCGACGGTGACCTTGGTCTGAGCCACCGGTGAATGCAGCTTGATCCCGTCGGCTTCGCTGCTGTAGGAAATCGAGGCCGGCTTCACCTCGAAGTCGGGCAGCATCACGTACACCACAGGAACTGTCACCGACTCTCGACGCTTGTACACCCCAGTTCGGCGAATGGGCAGCGTGTTGAAGAACGGGCTGAACACCACGTCGACGTCGAGAGCGCCGTCGAATGCGCCTCGTGACAGGCCTTGGTTGTTGGTGATCGACCACATGTTCTCGTCGTCACGCGCAATGGAGAGATGGCGGTCGCGTTCAGGCAGGGTCAGACTCATCGACAGCCGCTTGGTAGCACCGCCTTCGTCGGTGACCAGATCGTAGGACGCGCTGAACGGGGGATGCGCGTCGGTGGGGCCGGCCACGATACGGCCGTATGCCTTGATTCTGTTGCCGGACAGGTGAACTCGCGCCGACTCCATGCGCGCGACGTCATAGGCGCGCCATGTCATGATCGTCGGCCAGGGACTCGATGTCGGGTCGGACGGGCTCGCGCTCACCTCTCTACGGTAAGCGACGGAGTGCTCACTGCGCCCGCGGTCCCTGATGTGGTTTGCGGCGTTGTGACGGACGCTACATCGTCGACGAGCCGAGCCGGCATTCGTCGGAGCCGACCCGTGCCCGGCACGGAAACCCACACCGCGAATGCCAGCAGCGCGTCGAGAATCAGCGCCAGCGCAGTCACCATGAGCGCCCCCACCAACGCGATGTAGAACTGGCGCACCTTGATGCCGTCGATCAAGTAGCGGCCCAGTCCGCCCAGGCTGGCGTACGCCGCGACCGTGGCCGTCGCCACCACTTGAAGCACCGCGGTGCGCAGGCCGCCGAGGATCAGCGGCAGTGCGTTCGGAAGCTCCACCCGCAGCAGCACCCGCAACTCCGTCATGCCCATCGCCCGCGCGGCATCGACCACGGCCGGATCGACGTTCGCGATCCCGGCGTAAGTGCCGGCCAGTAGCGGCGGAATGCCCAGCAGCATCAACGCCACCGTCGGTGGCACCAGCCCAAGCCCCCACAGCAGCACACCAAGCAGCAGCACACCTAGCGTCGGCAGCGCACGCAGCGCGTTCACCGCGGTGACCACCACCAACGTGCCGCGGCCGGTATGGCCCACCGCCATGCCGATCGGCACCGCGATCACCACCGACACGGCGACCGCTACCGCTGTGTACTGCAGATGCTCGCCGGTGCGGGCCAGCAGCCCGGCGCTGCCGCCCCAATTGGCGGCGGTGAAGATGTAGGACAGCGCTTGCTGCAGGAAGTTCATCGGGCACCCATCCGTTGCGCGCGCACCCACGGCGTCGCCAGCCGCCCGGCCACCAGGATCGCTGTGTCGACGACGATCGCGAGCACGAAAATCGCGATGATGCCGGCGATGATCTGGTCGCTCTTGTCGGCCTGATATCCCTCGGTGAACCAGGTGCCCAGCCCGCCGATGCCGATCACCGAGCCCACGGACACCATCGAGATGTTCGTCACGGCGACCACTCGAAGGCTCGCGACGAGCACCGGAATGGCCAGCGGCAGTTCGACTTTGACCATCCGCAGAAGCGGGCGGTAGCCGACGGCCGTAGCGGCGTCGACAACGTGAGCGGGCACCGCGTCGAGCGCCTCGGGCACCGCGCGTACCAGAAGCGCGATCGTGTACAGCGTCAGCGCGACGATCACGTTGGCCTCGTCGAGAATTCGTGTCGGCATGATCAGCGGCAGCACCACGAACAGCGCCAGCGACGGGATCGTGAACACGATGCTCGCACCCATCGTGGTGAGCCGCCGCAGCAGACGTGTCCGTTGCACGAACGCCCCCAGCGGCACCGCGATCACAAGCCCCAGCAGCACGGGGATCAGCGACAGACGCAGATGGACCAGTGTGAGCGCCCAGCCGTTGTCGAGGTGGTTCAGTAGGTAGTGCATCAGCGGTTCCGCTGTTCGTCGAGCGCGGCCAGCACGTCGTCGGCGCGCACACCGCCGATCACCTTGCCGGCGTCGTCGACCGCGACACCGACCCCCGCCGGTGATGACAGCGCCGCGTCGAGCGCCTGACGCAGCGTGCCGTTGGGACGAAACAACGAGCCGGCTGCGACCAGCCCGTCGGCGTTGCGCCATCCGACCGGCGCCCCGTCGGAGTCGGTCACCAGCTCCCAATCGCCGACGCGCCGGATGTCATGCAACCGCAGACCGGAGGCGTGGAAGAACTGCAACCTGCGGTAGCCGCGGTCGGCGCCGACGAAACTCGCGACGAACTCGTCGGCCGGGTTGGCCAGCAGCTGCGCGGGCTCGTCGTACTGCGCAAGCACGCCGCCCGGGCCGAACACCGCGACCTTGTCGCCGATCTTCACGGCCTCGTCGATGTCATGGGTGACGAAGACCACCGTCTTGTGCAATTCGCTTTGCAGCCGCAGCATTTCGGCTTGCAGCTCCTCGCGGACCACCGGGTCGACGGCGGAGAACGGCTCGTCCATCAACAGGATCGGCGGGTCGGCGGCCAGCGCACGCGCCACCCCCACGCGCTGCTGCTGACCACCGGACAGTTGCGCGGGATAGCGGTCGGCCAGTTTCGGGTCGAGACCCACGCGCGCCATCACCTCCAGCGCGGCCTTGCGTGCGCTGCGGCGCGACTGTCCGCGCAGCACCGGAACGGTCGCCACGTTGTCGATCACCCGCTGATGCGGCATCAGCCCGGCGCTTTGGATCACATAGCCGATCCCGAGCCGGAGCTTGACCGGGTCCACGCTGGTGACGTCGGCGCCGTCGACGGTGAGCCTGCCCGAGGTGGGCTCGATCATCCGGTTGATCATCCGCATCGAGGTCGTCTTGCCGCAGCCGGACGGGCCGACGAAGACCGCCAAGGTGCCGGCGGGCACGTCGAGGGTCAGGTTGTCCACCGCGACGGTGCCGTCGGGGTAGGTCTTGCTGACAGCGTCGAAGGTGATCATCTCGGTTTGTCGAAGCCGTTGTGTTGCAACCACTTTCGGGCCGCTTCGTCCGGGTCGACGCCCGCGTTGCCCGATACGGCGGTGTTGAGATTGATCAGATCCTCGGTGGTGAGCTTGGCCGAGACCGCGTCGAGCACCGTCTTGAGCCGATCGGACATCTTCTGCGAGCTCACCAGCGGAACGACGTTGGCGGCCAGGAAGTTGTTCTTCGGATCCTCGAGCACCACAAGGTCGTTTTGCGGGATGGCCGGCGACGTACTGAAAAGATCGGCGGCGGTGACAGTGCCGTTGACCAACGCCTTGACGGTCGCCGGCCCTCCTCCGTCGCTGATCGCCACGAAGTTGCCGGGGCTGATGTCCAGTCCGTACTTCGCCTTGAGGCCCGGCAATCCTTCGGTGCGATTGAGGAATTCCGACGGCGCCCCGAATTTCACCTCCGCCGAGTGGGCGGCGAGGTCGCCGATGGTCTTGAGGTTCCACTTGGTCGCGGTGCCGCGGGTGACGGTCACGGTGTCGGTGTCATTCGCCGGTGACGGCGTGAGAACAGACAGGTCGCCGGGCAGCACCTTCAGCAGCGCGAGGACCACGGCGTCGGCACTCGTGGCTGTCGTCTTGGGATCGAAATACTGCAGTAGGTTGCCGGTGTATTCCGGGATCAGGTCGATCGAATGGTCCTTGACCGCAGGGATGTACGTCTCGCGGCTGCCGATGCCGAACTGACGGCGAACGTTGAAATCGTTGGCCTGTAAGGCCTGCGCGTAAATCTCGGCCACGACCTTGGACTCGGGGAAATCGGCCGACCCCACGGCGATCGACTTGAGGTCGCCCGACACCGGACCGCCCCCGAGCGGGTTGGCGCTTCCGCAGCCGGCCATCAACACCGCCCCGGCGACGAGTGCCGACAAACGCCGTCGAGCTCGGACCATGGCATTCCTCTCGGCAGGCGCCGTCTGATGGACCGAACCATAACGCGCCAGAGGTTTGATTCTCCTCCGGAACGGGTGAAGATGAAGTATGACCAGCGATCCTCGGGTGCCCCCCGAACCGCCCGAGCCGCCGCCCGTCGTGCCCGCTCACACCACGGCCGGCAGCAGCGACGGTCTTGCACCCTCGGCCACGCCACCGCAATCAGCGGTGAAGTTCACCAGGACAGCCGCGGCGTGGTGGTCCCTTATCGTGGGGCTGCTCATCCTCGTTCTGCTGCTGATCTTCATCGGCCAGAACACCGACTCGACGACGATTCACTTCTTCGGCTGGAGTTGGAACACACCGGTGGCGCTGGCGATCCTGGTGTCCGCGGTCTGCGGCGCCGGCATCACCGTGCTGACGGGTGCCGCGCGCATGTTTCAGCTACGGCGCGCTGCGAAACGGAACCTGCGCGGTGGCCGCCGCTGACTGACCGAAGGCGCCGTTGCCCGCACCCGCCAGGTATGCGTAGGTGACCGAAAACATCTGCAGCGCTTGACTTACCTGCACGTCGAGTTGACCGACGGATGATCCGTCGACCGCCCCGGGTGACGTTTGCATGCGTCACTGAACCGCTGTTGACCACTCCTCCGCTGCACGAGCGTGCGCTGCCGTTTGGCATGGACCGGCGTGTCGACGTGCAGACGCGCACGGTGGCGGCGGTAAGGAAACGGAACCCATCCGCGTGAGCGGTCGCTCCGAATGGCTTTGCGACCACGGTCACCGACGGCACCCGCCGTCACACACGAAGGAGTGATGATGCGGCACCCTCAATACAGAACCCTTGCGCTGGCAGGATTTTCCGTTGTCGCGGTGGTTGGCCTGTCGGCCTGTTCGAACGACAGCAGCACATCGGCGGCGCCGACGAGCACCAGCATGGCCACTGCGCCGGCGGCCTCGAGCTTGGTCGGGCCGGGATGCGCCGGTTATGCGCAACAGGTTCCGACCGGCCCGGGCTCCGTCGAGGGTATGGCCCAAGACCCCGTGGCGGTCGCGGCGTCGAACAATCCCATGCTCACCACGCTGACTGCTGCGCTGTCGGGCAAGCTCAACCCGAACGTGAACCTGGTGGAGACCCTGAACAACGGTCAGTACACCGTGTTCGCGCCCACCGATGACGCGTTCAAGAAGCTGCCGCAGTCGACCATCGATTCGCTGAAGACCGACTCAGACACGCTGACCAAGATCCTCACGTACCACGTGGTGGCCGGCCAGGCGGCGCCCGACAAGGTCGTGGGAACCCACAAGACGCTGCAGGGAGCGACGGTGACTGTCACCGGCTCCGGCGACAACATCAAGGTCAACGATGCCAGCCTGGTCTGCGGTGGCGTGAAGACGGCGAACGCAACCGTCTACATGATCGACACGGTGTTGATGCCGCCAGCTGCGTGACTGCTATCGACTCTGCGCTGAGAGCGTGAAAGGCCAAGCGGCTCAAGCTCTCAGCGCAGAGTCAATTCTTGATCTCGCGCAGGCCGGCGTTGATCAGCGGCGCGACGACGTCGTTGTCCCAGTCGGGCGGGCCGCCGCCGGCGGCCAACCGGTCGCGGAAATCCACCCCCGCGGCGATGATCGCCAACTTGAAGTACGCCAGCGCCAGATAAAACGACCAATGCGTGAGCTCGCGGCCGGAGATCATTGAATAGCGTTGCGCCAGCGCGTCAGCCGACGGCAACAATTCTGACGTCCACGCCGCGTTCATCTTCACGATCGCATCCATCGCGGGATCGCGGTAGATACACATCAACGCGACGTCGCTGAGCGGATCGCCGAGCGTGGACATTTCCCAGTCCACCACCGCGCGTACCACCGACGCGTCCTGTTTGTCGAGAATCGTATTGTCGATGCGGTAGTCACCGTGCACGATCGACGCCCCGCTCTCCGCCGGAACCGCTTGCGCCAGCAGAGAATGCAGCCGCTGCACGTCGGCATCCCGCGGGTCGTCCTGCTCGCGCACGTACTGCCACTGACCGCCCCAGCGCTTGACCTGACGAGCCAAATAGCCTTCGGGACGGCCGAAGTCGCCCAGCCCCACTTCGCCTGGGTCGACGGCATGCAGATTCGCGAGCACCTGCACCAGACCAGTCACGCAGCCGTCGATGACATCACGGCCACCGAGGGCTTGCAGCTCGTCGCGCGTGCGCACGATGCGACCGTCGACGTACTCGACCATCGCAAATGGAGCGCCGAGCACGGACTCGTCCTCGCACAACGCGACCGCCTTGGCCACCGGCACACCCGTGCCGGCCAGCGCCGCCACCACCCGGTACTCGCGGGCCATGTCATGCGCGGACGGTGTCAGACCATGCAGCGGCGGTCGGCGCAGCACCCACTCAGATGCATCGTCACGCACGTCGAACGTCAGGTTGGACCGCCCGCCGGAGATCAACGACGCACGCAGCTCTCCGTGGCGGGGAACGCCGACGCCGTGCAGATAGCGGTCGAGCGCAGCGAGGTCGAGTCCAGCGAGGCTGTCGGTGGTCACCGACTGTGTATATCGGGTCAGCGAGAGTTGCGTGGCAGCAGGTCCCACACGTGCTCGGTGCAGTTGACTTCGGCGACGGTGAAGTCACCTCGACGGGAGTAGCGCAGCCGCGTGACGGAGGCGTAGTCGATGGGAAAGAGCAGGAGGGGTTGCGTGCCGAGGATGTGGTGCAGGATCACGTTGATCACCCCGCCATGGCTGAACAACGCCACGGTGTCGTCGTGGTCGGCGTGGGCGACGACGTGGTCTATCGCGGCGACCACTCGCTTGACGAACGCTTCTTCGTCGACGCCGCTGGGCAGATGCCCGCTGGCCAGCCGCTGCCACTCCTCGGGGAACTCTTCGCGGATCTGCTCGATCGGGACGTAATGTGCCATGTCGCGGTCATATTCGGCGAGGCGGTCGTCGATCTCGACGTCCAGGCCGAGCGCGTCGGCGACGGGCGCGGCGGTCTGCACCGCCCGCCGTTGGGGGCTGCTGAGCACCCGCGTGATCGGGTGGCGGCTCAGCGCTTTCGGCAGCCGGCGCGCCTGTTCCACACCGACATCGGAGAGTTCGGGATCCGCGCCCTCACCCGGCTCGCTGCGAAGGGGCAGCGCATGCCGGATCAACAGCAATTGCACGCGTGCCACCATAGAGGGCGTGCCCGGGTATGCCGACGACCTGTTCGACCTCACCGACCGTGTGGTGCTGGTCACCGGTGGCAGCCGGGGGTTGGGCCGCGAGATGGCGTTCGCGGCGGCGCGCTGCGGCGCCGACGTAGTGGTCGCCAGCCGCAACTTCGACAGCTGCCAAGCCACCGCCGCCGAAATCACCCAGGAGACCGGCCGGGCAGCGATGCCCTACGCCGTGCACGTGGGGCGGTGGGGTCAACTCGACGGGCTGGTCGACGCGGTGTACGAGCGGTTCGGCAGGGTCGACGTGTTGGTGAACAACGCCGGTATGTCCCCGCTGTACGAGTCGCTGACATCGGTGACGGAAAAGCTGTTCGACGCGGTGATGAACCTGAATCTCAAAGGGCCATTTCGCTTGTCGGCGCTCATCGGCGAACGCATGGTCGCCGCCGGGCGTGGTTCGATCGTCAACGTCAGCACGGTGGGATCGGTGCGGCCGGGCCCAGACATCGTCCCCTATGCGGCGTCGAAGGCCGGGCTGAACGCCGTGACCGAGGCGCTGGCCAAAGCGTTTGCGCCCGTAGTACGGGTGAACACGTTGATGCCCGGGCCGTTTCTGACCGACATCAGTAAGGCGTGGAACCTGGATGAGGCGACCGGGAACCCATTCGCGCACCTGTCGCTGCAGCGCGCCGGGCAGCCACACGAAATCATCGGTGCTGCTTTGTATTTGATGTCCGACGCGTCGAGCTTCACCACCGGCTCGATCGTGCGGGTGGACGGCGGCATCCCGTAACACCGCGACGCTGCGTTCAATGTGGGGCGGGCATCGGGAACGAACCTGCGCCTTGCTCGCTACCTGGGATGACGGGCAGGACCACATAGGACGGATGCGCAGCGTCATGCAGGATCGTCTGCGTTGCCGTCCGCATGTCGGTGTCCTGCCCGAAAGGCTTGCCGGTGTTGGGGTTTGGCGCGAACTGCGGGTAATCGCTGCTGGAAACCTCGAGACCGATCCGATCGCCGGCACGGAACAGATAACTCGTGGGCCACACCGCGATCGTGTACTCATACGGCTGGCCGGGTGTGATCGGCTGTGGAGCGGCCAGCGAGTCACGGAATGCGGCGCGGAGGATGCCGTTGTTGAGATTGATCACTTGCCCGTCGGGCTTGACGACGGTCACTTTCGCGGTGAAGTCGGTGTCGGTTGCCGTCGACACCGCCCACAGGTGCACGTCGATCGGGCCGGTGACTTCGGTGTCGGCGGTCAACGGTGCGCTGTCGTACACGAGGACGTCGGACCGCTGCTCGACCGGAGTCTGATCGTACGGACCTTGCTGAGACTTGCGGGCATCGCAGCACGAATGCCCGCCGAGGCTGGGCGCCGGGACCGCTGGATCGTAGGTGTAAATGTCGGCCTGCTCCGCGGCTGCGGGCACTTCGGTGCCCAATTTGCCTGTGCGCTCGGCGAATTCGCCGTGGCCGGACAGGTAGTAACGTGTCCAGCGCGTCTGCGGAAGCGGCCATCCTGGCGCCGACTTCCAGCGGTTGGCTCCCATCAGGAAGTAGTCCACTCTCGGGCTGCCTGCCACCCCGTTGTCGACGCCCTTGAGGAAGTGGTCGAACCACGCCAACATCAGTTCGTTGATAGGGCTGTTGCTCACGGCGCCAATGTCTTTCAGCAACGCCGGCGCCGGTGAATCGGTGCGCCCCCAATCCAGATGATCCCACGGGCCGATCACCAACCGCTGGTTGCTGCGCGCGTGAGGTGTGGCGCCGTGGGCGACCATGCCGGTGAAGTTGTCCAGTCCTCCGGACAGAAATGCGTCGTACCAGCCCTCGACATCGAGCACGGGAACCTTGACTGCCGCGTAGCGATCCCGGATGCTCGAGCGCGTCCAGTAGTCGTCGCGGGTCGAGTGCCGGATCCAGTCGAAGTACCACGGTGCAACGGCGGGGTCGCCCGGGTGCAACACGGGTAAGTCCTTGTACGGCCGGAAGCTCAGCCACCGCGTCACCTCCCCCGCTGCCGCCCTCAACTCGGCGGCCGTGGCCGAGTCATGGCGATTGTCCGCCGCGGTGGTCGCGATCGACGTCATCGCCCACGGCAGCACGAACCCGAGCCGGAATTCGCCACCTTCGTACATCCAGCCGTCGTAGTAATCCGCTGCGGTGTTGGCCGGCACGATCGTCACCAGATGCGGCGGGGCGGTGACGGCTGCGAGCCACTGCGTCGCACCGACATACGACGACCCGTACATCGCGACCTTGCCGTCGGCGCCGGGCAGCGCGGCTGCCCATTCCACAGAGTCGTAGCCGTCGGCCATGTCGGGCCCGAACTCACTGAACGTGCCCTCTGAGGAGCCTTGCCCGCGAACGTCCTGCACCGCAACGAGATAGCAGTGCGACGCGAACCAGTCCGGCGGCTCGTAGCGTGACGGGCTGGTCTGCGCGCCGGACTTGCCGTACTGGGTGCGCATCAGGATCACCGGCACAGAGTCTGCGGTCCTGGGCCGGTAGACGTCGGCGCGCAGGATCGTGCCGTCGCGCATGCGTGCCGGCACGTCGGTCTGCTTGCTCACCGCACAAGGCCCGCGCCCGGGCTGCCGCGGCGGCTGCGGGCTTTCGCTGCACGCGACCAACAGCACGACAAGTGCGATGGCAAGCACAGCATGAGCGGCCGTTGCGAGACGGCGCATCCGGTCGCTAGTTTTCGTCAGCGATCTGATCGCGGCTTTCGTGCAATCCCGGTGCGTCCGGGTCTGTGCCCTGCTGATCGTGCTGCGCCTGCCACTCCCGTTGGCTCTCCGTCGCTTTCCGGGCGTCCTTCGGCGTGGCAGGCGGGTCGTTCTGCTGATCCATGACGGAAGCTCTCCTTGGTCTGGCGCATCGTTACGGCGTGACGATGTCGAAGTTGGGATTCGGCTTGTCCAGGACACCGGCCAGGGAGGCCAGCGCGTCACTGTCCCCGCTGACGTCGATGCCGGGCGACGTCCGGTCGCCTGCCGCGTAGGTCAACAGACGCATCTTGTCATCCAACCGCACGGTCGCGTCGGCGGTGGACCGGTCCCCCGGTCGCTTGCGGTACACCAGGACACCGTTGTGCAGCGTGACGCGGTAGTTGACATCCAGATCGGCGAACGTCACGTCGAAGGTCAGGTCGAGCGTCCATGCGCGCGGGCCGTTGACGCTGATCGCCAAGATGTCGAACATCTGCTCCGGCGTGAGTTGGGCAAGCATTGTCGGCGACGCGAGCTGGGTTGCCGTGCCGAAGTTGCCCTGACGCAGTTCTGTCGCACCGGAGAGGAAGAAGTTGCGCCAGGTCGCGTTCTCGGCGCCGTAAGCGAGCTGCTCGAGGGTGTCCGCGTAGAGCTGGCGTGCGTTCTGGTGGTCCGGCTCGGTGAAGACGGCATGGTCGAGTAACGTTGCGGCCCAGCGAAAGTCACCGTCGTCGAACGCCTTTCGTGCAATCTCCACGACCTGGTCGACGCCGCCGATGGCCGCGACGTACCTTCTTGCCAGTTCTTCGGGTGGGTGCGGCCACAACCGGGCCGGATTTCCGTCGAACCAGCCCATGTACCGCTGATAGATCGCCTTGACGTTATGGCTCACCGAGCCGTAGTAGCCGCGGACGTGCCACGCGGTGTCAAGCGCCGGCGGCAACTGAAACTGTTCGGCGATCTCAGCGCCGGTGTATCCCTGATTCAGCAGCCGCAGCGTCTGGTCGTGCAGGTAGGCGTACATGTCGCGCTGCGTCGACAAGAACTGGACGACGCGGCCACGGCCCCAGGTGGGCCAGTGATGGGAGGCGAACACGACCTCGGCGTCATCGGCGTAGCGGTCGATCGCTTCGGTCAGATACCCCGACCACACGTGCGGGTCGCGCACCAGTGCGCCCCGCAGCGTCAACAGATTGTGCAAGTTGTGCGTGGCGTTCTCGGCGATACACAAGGCGCGGTAGCGAGGGAAGTAGAAGTGCATTTCGGCAGGCGCCTCGGTGCCCGGCGCCATCTGGAATTCGATTTCGACACCGTCGATGGTGTGCTTCTCACCCGTTTCGGTGATGACAACGGTCGGCACGATCAACGCGACCTCACCGGTGGAAGTGTTCTGCCCAAGACCCGTTCCCACCTGACCCTGCGCACCCCGCGCCAGCAGTGTGCCGTACATGTAGGTGGCGCGCCGGGTCATGGCGGTGCCGGCGTAGATGTTCTCTTGCACCGCGTGCTCGGTAAACCCTTCGGGCGCAAGGACACTGACTTTCCCGGCGTCGACGTCTTGTTGGTTGGTGACGCCCAGCACGCCGCCGAAATGGTCGCCGTGGCTGTGGGTGTAGATGACCGCCACGACCGGCCGGTCGCCGCCGCGGTGTTCGCGGTACAGGCTCATCGCCGCCGCGGCGACCTCGGTCGAAATCAGCGGGTCGATGACAATGACGCCGTTGTCGGTTTCGACGAACGTGATGTTCGAGATGTCGAAGCCGCGCACTTGATAGATGCCGTCGACCACTTCGTACAGGCCTTGCTTGGCGGTCAGCTTCGACTGGCGCCACAAGCTGGGATGTACCGACGTGGGGGCGTCGCCGGTGAGGAAGGCGTAGGCGTCGTTGTCCCACACCACCCTCCCGTCGGCCGCCGTGATCACACACGGTTGCAGCGTCGCGATGAGCCCGCGATCTGCGTCGTCGAAATCGGTGGTGTCGTCCAATGGCAGTGAGCCGAGGTGATCCTTGTGCGCGCGTTCGATCGTCGGGGTGGGCGGCTTGGTGGTCATGGCCCCGACAGTGCCACCACGACTCGCCCTGCACATCGAATTCGGCTGATTATCAGCGCGTTACCATGCAGCGGTGACGTTCGTGGAGGTCATCGAGACCGTCGGCAAGGTGATCGACGCGACCGGCGTTGCGGTGATCGTCGGTGGTGCGCTGGCCGCGGCGGCGCTGACGTTGACGCGGCGTATTGGCGACGGCAGCCGCTACGAATCGTTTCGCCGCCAACTCGGGCGCTCGATTCTGCTCGGCCTCGAATTCCTGGTGGCTGCCGACATCATCCGCACGGTGGCCATCACACCGACACCGCAGAGCGTCGCGGTGCTCGGCGGCATCGTGCTGATTCGGACGTTCCTGAGCTTCTCGCTGCAGTTGGAGATGACGGGTGCGTGGCCGTGGCAGCGCCGACCGGCAGTCAAAGCCGGTGCAGGACAACCTGACTGAGCAGACCGTCCTGCACGGTCGCAGTCATGTAGGTGCAGTACGGCTGGCGGCGCCGGTCGGTGGGCGACCCAGGGTTGAGCAGTCGCAGTCCCGTCGGCGCGGTGCTGTCCCAGGGGATGTGGCTGTGACCGAACACCAGCACGTCGACGCCGGGATAGCGGCGTGCCATCCGCACGTCGCGGCCTTTGGCGTCACCGGTTTCATGCACCACGGTGAAGCGCACGCCGTCCAGCGTGGCAATGGCTTCATCGGGTAGGCGGGCCCGCAGCTCGGGTCCGTCGTTGTTGCCCCAGCAGGCGATCAGGTTCGTGGCGCGATGCTCGAGCGCGTCGAGCAGTGCTACGTCCACCCAGTCGCCGGCATGGATGACCACGTCGGCGGCGTCGACTTCGTCCCACACCGGGCGCGGCAGGTCGCGGGCCCGCTTGGGCACATGAGTGTCAGAGATCAGCAGCAGTCTCACGACGTCTGCAGCAGCTCGGCCATCTTGGGCATCACCGCTTGCAGCGCCTTGAGCGGCCGCAGCATCACCTTGACTTCGGTGATCTTGCCCGCGTCGTTCCAGTGGATCATGTCGATGCCGTTGACGTGGATGCCGTCGATGTCGGCGACGAACTCCAACACGGCCGAGCGGTCGCCATACCAGTGGTTGACGTAACGGAAGTCGTTGGCGCCGAACAACTTTGCGGCGGCATGCAGGTATGCGAGTGTCTTGGCGCGGCCTTGTTGCGGCGTGAAGACCGCTGGCGAATAGAACACCGCATCGTCGGCAAGCAGGTCGTGCAGCTGGTCGGTGCGCTGGTTGTCGATCATGTCGATCCAGCGCTGAATCACCGGCGGCGTCATGTGATGGGCTCGATTCCGAGGTCTTTGTACGTGACAAGGGCAACGTACGGCACATTCAGCTCGGCGAAGAGGCGGGCAGCGACCTCGCCGCGGTCGACCATCGGGATCACACCGGTGACCGCGGCGCCGGCCTCGATGACTTTGTCGTGGGCCTTGCGAACCGATCCGCCGGTGCTGACGACGTCTTCCACCAACAGCACCCGCGTGCCGGGGTGGTCGCGCAGCCGGAAGCCCTCGATGAACTGTTCGAGGCCACGAGACTTGGGTTCCTTGCGGACCGAGAACCACGCCTTGCCGGTGACCATCGCGACGCCGACGGCAAGCGCGTCGGCACCCATGGTGAGGCCACCCACTGCATCGAATTCGATTCCGCGCTGCTGGGCCAGGTCGACGACGGCGCGGCTGACGACGGCCAGCCTGGCGCCGGTGTCGACGGCGTGCTTGCCGTCGATGTAGTGATGGCTGGTCTGGCCGCTGGCGAGCTTGAACGGCACGTCGCGGTACTCGTGGCCGCGTTTGATGATCTCGAAGGCGTCTTGCCAGGAGGTCGATGTCGTCACCGCGGTAATGGTACGGCCGGGTCGCGGCGGCACCGCGCCTACGGTTTCAGCCGTCTTCGCGCAGCAGCCGTTGTGGCACGTGCAATCAAGAAGTTGAGTAGCCGACTACCTGCGCCACAACAGATATCAGCGCGCACACTCACTTCGGCGGCTGATCACCGGCCGGAGTAGATGAAAGAGGCCCACATGAGCGAAGCCGACGAGAAAATCACGGGGACGACGATCGAGAACTTTGCATTGCCGTCTCCGTTCGATCAGCGCGCGTACGACAAAGCGGTCGAGTTCGACGAAATACTGGCTTCTGGTCGACTGGATCGAGCTCACCTTGATCCCGTGGTGCGCGATTACACGGGTGTAGTCCGGGACAACTTGTGGAAGCTTCCGTTCCGCTGGCGCCTGATCGACTTCGGTTGGCCGAGCAGCTGGTACATTCCGGCGGCGGCGAACTATCAGGACTACTGGCCATTTGATGAACCGCCAAGCCAGAATCGGTACGCCTACCAGTGGAAGACGGAAACATACAACACTGCATCAAGCGCGACTGGTGACGTGGGCTCGTTCAGACAATTGTTGTCGCCTAACGACCGTTTCACGAAGGCTGAGTCCGGATCGGTTTCTTCTACAGACCGACCTTTTCCTATGGAGTCGTGAGTTTGCGCCCCGACGTCGACTGCACAAGTCAGTTCCGTTGGTGGCAGATGTTGGAACAGATCGCGGGCGACACGCACACGACTACCGAGCTAGTTCTCGCCATGTGGCAGGAGGTTCCAGGCGGCTGGGATTTGATGAACTATCGAGCCATTCTGGTGGCGGACGGGTTCACTCAATCAGGCATGGGCATCAGCGCCGTCCGCACGGATAAGCACTCTTTCACCGGTGCTCAGCTTTCAACCGACTTCGTCGTCCAGAAGGGACGCGGCTACCTCTTCGGTGTCGTCGCCCGGGTCAACATCTGGTCAACCCTGACCACAACCTCGGGCGGTCGCATACCTGAGCCGCCGAATTTGTCGAACTTCAGAATCTGGGGCTCGCTCACATGCAGGGTGCCTTTCATTCAGCTGCGCACGCGCACCGTCTACATTCCCTAAAGGATTCGTGCAAATAGCGCGAAATAAGGTCCGCTGCGCAATGCGGTATGCGACACTCCGGACATGCCGCAGGTCGTTTTCGACACCCTGATCAACAATGCAACGCCGCTACCGCCCGGCGGTCGGGTGGAAAGTACCGTCATCAACGTCTCCGGAGCCCGGGAAGTGCATATCCAGCTGGGCATCATCAGTCCAGATGCCGGAGTCTCGTGGGAGGTCCGCTTCGGCCGGACGACCAACAACGCTTTCGCACTATGTCGAGAAGGCACGTTCGGATCACTACTCGGCGGAGTGGCCGTTTCGGTGCCCATGTTCGGCACCGAGATGTTTGTCGCGGTCACAAACCACGGGCACAACAATCAGCACGTGAGTGGAAAAGTGTGTTTTATCCGCGAAATTCCGTGATTGAGCCGATGGAAGGTCTTTCTAGACATTTCCGGGGTAAATGGACGCCGCACGCTCCCGCCGAAGACCCATACCGCATCGGAGCCATCGACTCGCAGGATGGTCCGACGAAGTCGTGATCATGGACGCGTCACCCAAAGTGCGAATGTGAACTGAGGCCAAACCGGCGATTAGCGGCGGCCCGAAAGCAATGGGCGCGCCCGAAGGGATTCGAACCCCTAACCTTCTGATCCGTAGTCAGATGCTCTATCCGTTGAGCTACGGGCGCTCGTTATTCAGTTGTGGCGGAGGCGAGAGGATTTGAACCTCCGGTCCGCTTTAAGGCGGACAACTCATTAGCAGTGAGCCCCATTCGGCCGCTCTGGCACGCCTCCTTGAAACGGCATCCGCCGAAGGCACAGCGTACACAGCGCTCAGCACGCAAGGCAAAGCGCCGCAACGTGCGAACCCATGCAACCTATGCTGGGCGGGTGACCGCCCGTCTGCGCCCTGAGCTGGCCGACCTGCCGGCCTACACCCCGGGTAAGACGGTGCCGGGCGCCATCAAGATCGCCAGTAACGAGACAGTCCACGGTCCGCTGCCTACGGTCCGCGCGGCGATCGAGAAGGCCACCGACAGCATCAACCGCTACCCCGACAACGGCTATTCCGAACTGCGTGAGCGCCTCGCCGAGCACGTCGGCTTCACCCCCGAGCACATCTCGGTGGGCTGCGGCTCGGTGAGCCTGTGCCAGCAGCTGATCCAGCTGACCGCCGCCGCCGGCGACGAGGTGGTGTTCGGCTGGCGCAGCTTCGAGGTGTACCCGCTGCAAGTCCGCCTGGCAGGGGCCACACCCGTGCAGGTGCCGCTGACCGATGACACCTTCGACTTGACGGCGATGGCCGACGCGATTACCGACCGGACGCGGCTGGTGTTCGTCTGCAATCCCAACAACCCCACCTCGACCGTGGTCGAGCCTGCTGCGCTGACCGAGTTCGTCGAGGCTGTGCCGCCCGATGTGCTTGTCGCGATCGACGAGGCCTACGTCGAGTACATCCGCGACGGGATGCAGCCGGACACCTTGAACTTGGTGCGCCGCCATCCGAATGTCGTTGCGCTGCGGACTTTTTCGAAGGCTTACGGGCTGGCCGGGCTGCGTGTGGGTTATGCGATCGCAGACCCGGACATCGTGGTTGCGCTGGGCAAGGCGTACGTGCCGTTCAGCGTGAGCAGCATTGCGCAGGCCGCGGCGATCGCCTCGCTGGACGCCGCCGACGAGTTGCTGGCACGCACCGACGACGTGGTGGCCGAACGGGAGCGGGTCGCGTCGGCACTGGTTGCGGCGGGCTACCCGCTGCCGCCGTCACAGGCGAACTTCGTGTGGCTGCCGCTGGCCGAGCGCACCTCCGAGTTCGTGACCGCCGCCGCCGACTCGCGGCTCATCGTGCGGCCCTACGGCCAGGACGGCGTGCGGGTGACCATCGGAGCGCCGCACGAGAACGACGCCTTCCTCGACTTCGCCCGGCACTGGATAGGAGACAACCGTGACCGATGACGTGGCCCGCAAGACGTTCACGGAACTCAAGGAGCGCACGGGGCAGATCCCTGATGCCGAACTCGACGAGTTCTGGGCGACGCTGGAGCCGGCCACGGTCGAGTTCATGCTGGGCGAATGGAAGGGCGGGGAGTTCGACACCGGCCACCCCGCCAACGGCTTCATGAAACGGCTGAACTGGTTCGGCAAGACCTTTCACTCCGCCACCGACGCTAAGCCGCTGGTGTGCCTGGACGCCGACGGCAACAAGTTCTCCAACACCGAGGCGATGAACGGCGAGGCCAGCCTGTGGATGGAGGAGTTCCGCGGCGAGGTGACGGCCAGCATGGTTTACGACGGCCGGCCCGTGCACGATCACTTCAAGAAGATCGACGACAACGCCGTCATGGGCATCATGAACGGCAAAGGCGCCGTGATCGACGGCCGCCACCTGTACTTCTACCTCGAGCGGGTCTAGACGTTACGGCCCGTCGCCGAACGTGAGCCGGTTGCGAAAAAATCGGCCGGTTTTCGCCGTGCGCTCACGCTCGGCGCGCAATCCGAGCGGGTCTAGCTCGGGCGCCGACCCGTGAACGCGACCAGCCGGTCGAACGCCGACGCGTCCTCACCTACCTCGACCGGCTCGTCGAAGCCGACGGTGGCGCACCCCTGCGGGGTGATGATGTTGCGCGCCAAGCCGTACACGTACTCCGCCAGTTCGGGCGTGGGCTGCACCGTCTGACCCGTGGCTTGCGCGTAATCCCAAGCGTGGACAAGGAATTCGATCGACAGCACCCCGACCATCACCTTGGCCGGCGCCTCGTTGGAACCCAGCTTCACGGTGCCGTCGACGCCGCGTCTGCGCCACGCATCCAACGTCGGCCGCGCCGCGAGGATGATCTGCCGCTCGACGGAATCGGTGCTGTCTCGGGGCGGCAGCTGCGCCCCGGCCGCTTCCCCGATCGTCGTGATCGAGCTCATCAGGTGATCGGTGAGGGCGGCGACGTCGTACTCGCGGCATGGAGTCTGCTTGCCCAGGTCGTCCGCCGAGATGACGTGCACCACTCGCTGCAGCTCCGTCAATGCGGCTTCGGCACTGCTCAATTCGTCGATCGGCGGCGTCTCTGCGCCGGCGGGGTAATCCGAGGGCATAGTCCCAACCGTAGCCGTCATCGCCAGAGCGGTATCCCCCTGCCGACATGGGGTCTCGACGGCCGCCGATAGCCTGCAGGCATGGCAGACGCATACGAATCCGTGACCGTCGACGTCGACGACCACGTGGCGCGGGTGACGCTGATCGGACCCGGCAAGGGCAACGCGATGGGTCCGGCGTTCTGGTCCGAGATGCCGGAGCTGTTCGAAAAGCTGGACGCCGACCGCGACGTGCGCGCGATCGTGATCACCGGCTCGGGCCGCAATTTCAGCTACGGCCTGGACCTGCCCGCGATGGGTGGAAGCCTGACCGCGGTCATGGCGGACGGCGCGTCGGCGCGGCCCCGGGCCGAGTTCCACGCCGAGGTGCTGCGGATGCAGAAGGCGATCAACGCCGTCGCCGACTGCCGCACGCCGACCATCGCCTCGGTGCACGGGTGGTGTGTGGGCGGAGGCGTCGACCTGATCTCGGCGGTGGACATCCGCTACGCGAGCGCCGACGCCAAGTTCTCGGTGCGCGAGGTGAAGCTCGCGATCGTCGCGGACGTGGGCAGCCTGGCCCGGCTGCCGTTGATCCTGAACGACGGGCATCTGCGTGAATTGGCGTTGACAGGCAAGGACATTGACGCTGTCCGCGCGGAGAAGATCGGCTTGGTCAACGACGTCTACGACGACGCGCAGGCGTGCCTGGCGGCTGCGCACGCGACCGCAGCCGAAATTGCGGCGAACCCGCCGCTGACGGTGCGCGGCATCAAGGACGTGCTGGATCAGCAGCGGACCTCGCGAGTGTCGGAAAGCCTGCGCTACGTCGCGGCGTGGAACGCGGCGTTTCTGCCCTCGAAGGACCTGACCGAAGGCATCTCGGCGACGTTCGCCAAGCGGCCGCCGAACTTCACGGGCGAATAGCGAAATCGGCGGTGGCGGAGGGATTTGAACCCCCGGACGGTGTTAGCCGTCTCTCGCTTTCAAGGCGAGTGCATTAGGCCGCTCTGCCACGCCACCGCGGACAAGCGTAGCCACCCCAGGCGCGCCGCCCTAGGCGCGGCCGGCCCGCCGCGGCTGCTCGCTCAGCTTCACGCCGGCGATGATTCGCCGGCAGTTTTCCCCCAGCGCGGCCACCTGCGGTCGTGACAGCTGGCCCAGGAAGTGCGTTCGCACGCACTGGGCGTAGGTGACCATCGCCTCGTTGACGGAATCGCGGCCCTCGTCGGTGATCGTGGCCAACACCCCCCGGCGGTCGTCGGGACTGGCTTCCCGCCGCACCAGGCCCTGGCCCTCGAGCCGTCGGATTTGCCGGGTGACCCGGCTCGGCAGCGACATCAGCTGCTCGGCCAGATCCCCCATTCGCGCCGACCCCGACGGCGTGTTGTTCAGCAAGTCCAGCAACCGCACGTCGTTGAGCGTCAGTTTGTGCGCGTCGACAAGCCCCCTATTGAGGATCACCGACAATCGCAGCGACGCCTCCAGGAAGTTTTGCCAAGATTTCATCTCGGCAATGTCCAAACCCGGCATCTCGCTGGCCGAGCGCCCCCCGATCAACACCTCCATGGGCGTTCATCCTAAAGCAGAGGACGTTGCCAGCGCACCGAAATGGTGCGGGAGTACCGTTGCCTCATGCGCGCCGTTGTAGCACGGTCGTCCGACCGCATGTCCTGGGAAGAAGTACCTGATGTGCACCCTGGGAAAGGTGAGGTCGTCCTGCGGGTGCGGGCCGCGGGAGTTAATCGTGCTGATTTGCTACAAGCGGCTGGACATTACCCACCTCCGCCGGGCGCGAGCGACATTTTGGGGATGGAAGCCTCTGGGGTAATAACCGAAATTGGCGACGGCGTGTCCGGATGGGAACCCGGACAGGAAGTTTGCGCTTTGCTGGCAGGTGGCGGCTATGCGGAATACGTGGCGGTGCCGGCTCGTCAACTGATGCCGGTTCCCGACGGTGTCGATCTGATTGCCGCCGCGGGTCTGCCCGAGGTGGCCGGCACGGTGTGGTCGAACTTGGTGATGACGGCGGGACTGCACTCCGGTCAGACCGTGCTGCTGCACGGCGGTGGCAGCGGCATCGGCACGCACGGCATCCAGGTGGCCAAGGCGCTGGGCGCTCGCGTCGCGGTGACGGCCGGGTCGCCGGAGAAACTCGACGCCGCGCGCGAACTCGGCGCCGACATCACGATCAACTACCGCGACGAGGACTTCGTCGAGCGGATTCGTGAGGCCACCGATGGCGCCGGTGCAGACGTGATCCTCGACATCATCGGAGCCAAGTACCTCGACCGCAACATCGACGCGCTGGCCAACGACGGCCGTCTGGTGGTGATCGGCATGCAGGGCGGTACCACGGCAGAGTTGAACCTGGGCAAGCTGCTGGCCAAACGCGCCGGCGTGATCGCCACCGCCTTGCGCAGCCGCCCGGTCGACGGGCCCGCCGGCAAGGGGACGATCGTCGAAGAGGTCGTCCGCAACGTCTGGCCGATGATCGCCGACGGGCGCGTGCGGCCGGTGATCGGTGCCGTGCTGCCGATCGAGAAGGCCGCGCAGGCTCACCGGATGCTGTCCGAGGGCGAGGTGATCGGCAAAGTCGTTCTGCGTGTAGGCGATTAGCCCCGCGAGCTGATCAGCCGAGCGACGCCAGCGTGCGGACCAGCTGATCCACCTCCGCCGTCGTCGAGTAGTGCGCCAGCCCGATCGACACAGCGCCCCCGACGTCGTTGACGCCGATCAGATCCAGCACCCGCGACGGCGCGTTGGCGATCGCGCAGATTCCGTTGTCGGCCAGCCGTTGCACCACCCGGTCCGCCGGCACGTCCATCACCGCGAAACTCAGCACCGGGATGCGCACCTCCGGACGCCCGAGCACCATCACCCGGGGCAGCGACCGCAGGGAGACCAGCAGGTAATCGAACACCCGGTCCATGTACAAGCCCGCCGACTGCATCGACATCGCGAGCCGCTGCCTGCGGGTGCCGCTGGCCGACTCGTCAAGGGCCGCAAGGTATTCGATGCTGGCGACCACTCCGGCCAGCAGCCCGAACTGGTGCACTCCAGTTTCGAATCGGGCCGGCCCGGTGGCATTGGGTGTCAGCGACATCGAGGCGAACGTCTCCATGATCGACGGCTCGCGGAATGCCAGCGCACCGATCGGTGGACCGCCCCAGCCGACCGCGTTGACCGCCACCACGTCGGCGTCGACGTCGTTGATGTCCATCAACCGGTACGGCGCGGCCGCGGAGTGGTCGACCACTACCAGCGCACCGACGTCGTGCGCGAGCTTGGTGACCACGCGCAGATCGGTGACCGTGCCCAGCGTCGACGACGCCGACGTGATCGCCACCAGCCGAGTTGCCTTGTTGATCAGGCTTTCCCACTGCCACGACGGCAGGTCGCCGGTCTCGATGTCGACCTCGGCCCACTTGACCCTGGCGCCGTAGCGATTTGCTGCCCGCAGCCATGGGGCGATGTTCGCCTCGTCGTCGAGCCGGCTTACCACCACTTCGTAGCCGAGACCGGCCCGCGAGGCCGACGCGTCGGCGAGCGCCCGCAGCAAGACGGCGCGGTCCGCGCCGAGCACCACCCCGCGCGGATCGGCGTTCACCAAATCGCCGACGGCCTGGCGGGCGGCTTCCAGCACGGCCGCGCTGCGGCGCGCCGCCGGGTGCGGACCGCGGGGGTCCGGTCGAGAGCCGCGGAAGGCGGTGGACACCGTGGTGGCGACGGCGTCCGGGACCAACATGCCGAGCTGCGCGTCGAAGTGCACCCAACCGTCGCCCAAGGTCGGATGCAAACCGCGCACCCGGGCAACGTCGTACACCATATGAGCCACCTCAGAGCGTCTGAAGATCTCGACTAGCCGACCCGTCGCCGGCGGCGCCCGGGCACATCCAGGGCTGACGGACCGGGTCACCTGGCCAGCCATACTAGTCCAGTGAGCTTGGCCCTCGGAGTGCTACCAGCGCTGTTGTTGCTGATAGTGCCCGGGACAGTGGTCGGTTTGGCCGCCCGGCTACCCGTACCGATCGCGGTCGCAACTGCTCCGGCGCTGACCTACGGTGTCGTGGGGCTGGCGATCGTTCCGTTCGGCGCCATCGGGTGGCCGTGGAACGCCTGGACGGCCTTGTTTGCTATGGCGGCGGTGACCGCAATCGTCGCGGGCTTGCGGCTGGCGCTGGGCCGTTATCGCGACCGCGACGCGGAGGCGCTGGCCCCATCCGGCCGGCCCGTGCTGCTGGTGGCGGGCGGCGTGCTCGTGGGCGTGGCTCTGATCTGCTATGCGGCCGCGGTGGGGTTGCCCCATTGGCAGTCGGTGCCGAGCACCTGGGATGCGGTGTGGCACGCCAACGAGATCCGCTACATCCTCGACACCGGCCAGGCGTCGCCGACGCACATGGGCGAGCTGCGCAACGTCGAGACCCACGCCCAGCTGTACTACCCCTCGGCGTTTCATGCGCTGGCCGCGGTGCTGAGTCAGCTGACCGGCGCCGCGCCGACCACCGCCTACACCGTCAGCTCCGTGGCGGCGGCGGTATGGCTGTTCCCGGTCAGCGCCGCGGTGTTGACCTGGCAGCTTCTGCGCTCCCGCACCGCGCTGTGGCGCACGGCCGGATGTGCCGCCGCGGCGGCCGTGATGTCGGCCTCCTTCACCGCGCTGCCCTACATCGAGTTCGACACCGCGGCGATGCCCAACCTCACCGCCTACGGCCTGGCCGCGCCGACGATGGTGTTGGTGGTGTCCACGCTGCGGCACCGCGACCGGATCCCGGTCGCGGTGCTGGCGCTGCTTGGCGTGTTCTCAGTGCACACCACCGGAGGCGTGGTGGCGGCGCTGTTCGTCGCGGCGTGGTGGGCGGTCGACGGGCTGTGGCGTCCGGTGCGCGGGCGCGTGCTCGACCTGGTGACACTGCTGGCCGTCGCGGTGCCCGCGGCGCTGCTGCTGCTGCCGCAGTTCAGCGGGATCCTCAAGCAGGCCGACATCATCGTCGGGCACGCGTTCGTCACCCATCTAGGCAAGAAGCGGGCGCTGTTCGACGCAGTCGTGGGCCACACCCGCCATCTCAACGACTTCCCGATCCAGTGGGCGCTGATAGCGCTGGCCGCGGTGGGCGCAGCAGTGCTGCTGGTGCGCAAGATCTGGTGGCCGCTGGCGGTGTGGCTGCTGCTGGTGGCCGCAATCGTGTACTCGTCGGCGCCGTTCGGCACACCGCTGGGCGTAGTGCTCGGCAAGTTCAGCGACCTGTTCTACAGCGACCCGCGGCGGCTGTTCGCGGTGATCACCCTGCTGCTCGCGCCGTGGGCCGGGATCGCGCTGGTGACCGTCGGGGTGGCGACGATCGCGCAGCTTCGGCGGCTGGGCGGGCACCGGCTCCGGCTGACCGACGCCGGCTGGTACGGCGTCACCGCGGCGGTGGTGCTTGCGGTCGGCGTGGGGTACGGATGTGCCTACTTGCCCCGCCACGAGTACCTGTTCGGCCAGAAGTACGACTCGGTGATGATCGACCACAAGGACCTCGAGGCGATGGCGTACCTGGCGACGCTGCCCGGCGCCCGCGACACGCTGATCGCCGACGGCAACACCGACGGCACGGCGTGGATGTATGCGGTGGCCGGGCTGCATCCCCTGTGGACCCACTACGACTACCCGGTGCAGCAGGGCCCCGGCTACCACCGCTTCGTCGTATGGGCCTTCGCCGACGACGCGGACACCGATCCGCGGGTCGCCGAAGCGGTGCGCGCCCTCAACATCCGCTACGTCCTGACCAGCACTCCGGTGGTCCGCGAGTTCGTCGTCCCCGATGGCCTTGCGTCACTGGACAAGTCGCGCTCGTGGGCCAAGATTTACGACAACGGCGGCGCCCGCATCTACGAGTGGCGTGGCGGCCAAGGTTAGGGTACGGGTCGCCGGGTACGCACTGGTGAGTGCGCGCGAGCCAGGAGACTACTGTCGGGAGATGCTGAGCGCGCCGGATCCATCGAGCGGTGCGGGCCCAACGGGGTGACTCCGGCCGCAAGCTGACGAGAAGAGGTGACGACGGTGAGCACGAGCACCGACGACGACAACATCGAGATCATCAACGGCCGCCGCGACGACGACAACGGCTCGCGAGATGACTCCAACGGGCGGTCGGTGACCGATCTGGTGGAGCAGCCCGCGAAGGTGATGCGGATCGGCACGATGATCAAGCAGCTGCTCGAGGAGGTCCGCGCCGCGCCGCTGGACGACGCCAGCCGCAACCGGCTGCGCGAGATCCACGCGACCAGCATCCGCGAACTCGAGGACGGGCTTGCGCCTGAGCTGCGCGAGGAGCTGGAGCGGTTGTCGCTTCCGTTCAGCGAGGACTCCACCCCGTCAGACGCCGAACTGCGGATCGCCCAGGCGCAGCTGGTCGGCTGGCTGGAAGGGCTGTTCCACGGCATTCAGACCGCCCTGTTCGCCCAGCAGATGGCCGCCCGCGCGCAGCTGGAGCACATGCGCCAGGGTGCGCTGCCGCCGGGTATCAGTGTGCCGGGGCATCAGCAGCCCGGTGGCCACGGCCACTCCGGCACGGGGCAGTACCTGTAGCCGAGGCCGTGGGGAAGAGCGTGTCGCTGACCGATTCAACCGCGCCTCCCGCGCACGACGTCAGCATCCGCACCGATGGGGCCTGGGTCGAATTTCCGATCTTCGACGCCAAGTCGCGGTCGCTGAAGAAGACGTTCCTGGGTAAGGCCGGCGGCACGATCGGGCGCAATACGTCCAATGTGGTGGTGGTCGAGGCGCTGCGCGACATCACCCTGTCGCTGAACACCGGTGACCGCGTCGGCCTGGTGGGCCACAACGGCGCGGGCAAGTCGACGCTGCTGCGGCTGCTGTCCGGCATCTACGAACCCACCCGCGGCAAGGCCGTCGTAAAGGGCCGTGTCGCACCGGTTTTCGACCTCGGAGTCGGGATGGACCCCGAGATCTCCGGCTACGAGAACATCATCATCCGCGGGCTGTTTCTCGGGGAGACCCGCAAGAAGATGCAGTCGAAAGTCGACGAGATCGCCGAGTTCACCGAGTTGGGCGAATACCTGTCGATGCCGCTGCGCACTTACTCGACCGGCATGCGAGTGCGCCTGGCAATGGGCGTGGTGACCAGCATCGACCCGGAGATTCTGCTGCTGGACGAGGGCATCGGCGCCGTGGACGCCGAGTTCTTGAAGAAGGCGCAAGTGCGGCTGCAGAGCCTCGTCGAGCGCTCCGGAATCCTGGTGTTCGCCAGCCACTCGACCGAATTCTTGGCCCGGCTGTGCAAGACCGCGATCTGGATCGACCATGGCTCGATCAAGATGATGGGCGGCATCGAAGAAGTGGTACGCGCGTACGAGGGCGAAGATGCCGCGCGGCACGTGCGCGAGATCTTGGCCGAGACCGAATGACCGACGTCTGCGCCGTCGTCGTCACCCACCGGCGTCCCGACGAGTTGGCGAAGTCGCTGGACGCACTGGCGCAGCAGAGCCGTCGTCCGGACCATCTCGTGGTCGTCGACAATGACTTCTCCGATGGCAGCGACCAGCGCGTGCGGGACCTCGTCGCCGGCCAGCCCATCCCGTCGACATATCTGCGATCACGCCGAAACCTCGGTGGCGCAGGGGGGTTCGCGCTGGGCATGCTGCACGCGTTGGCGCTCGGCGCGGAGTGGATCTGGTGCGCCGACGACGACGGCCGGCCACAGAGCCCCGACGTGCTGGCCACGCTGATGGCCTGCGCGCAGAAGCACCAGCTGGCCGAGGTGTCGCCGATGGTGTGCGACATCGACGACCCGTCGCGGATGGCGTTCCCCCTGCGGCGTGGGCTGGTGTGGCGCCGGCACGTGAGCGAGCTGCGCGACGGCAGCAACGACCTCTTACCCGGCATCGTGTCGCTGTTCAACGGCGCGCTGTTCCGCGCATCCACGTTGGAGGTGGTGGGCGTCCCAGACCTGCGCTTTTTCATGCGCGGCGACGAGGTGGAGATCCACCGGCGGCTGGTGCGCAGCGGTCTGCCGTTCGGCACCTGCCTGGACGCGGTGTATCTGCACCCCAACGGCGCCGAGGAGTTCAAGCCGATCCTCGGTGGCCGCATGCACACCCAGTACCCCGACGATCCGCGCAAGCGGTTCTTCACGTACCGCAACCGCGGCTATCTGCTGTGGCAGCCCGGGCTGCGCCGGCTACTGCCGCAGGAGTGGCTGCGGTTCGCCTGGTTTTTCCTGGTGTCCCGGCGCGACCCGCGCGGGCTGGCCGAGTGGTTGCGGCTGCGCCGGTTGGGGCGTTCCGAGAAGTTCGGCCGACCGCAGGAGGCGCCGTGACGATCACCGACGACGCTGCCGACTCCAAGACGTTCCGGCGCGCGTTCGCCGACCTGGCCGACGGCTTCGCTCATCGGCAGTTGTGGCTGCACCTGGGGTGGCAGGACATCAAGCAGCGCTACCGCCGCTCGGTGTTGGGTCCGATCTGGATCACGATCGCCACCGGCACCAGCGCCGTGGCGATGGGCGTGCTGTATTCGAAGTTGTTCGGCCTGGAACTGGCCGAGCATCTGCCGTACGTGACGCTGGGGCTGATCGTCTGGGGCCTGATCAGCGCGTCGATCCTCGAAGGCGCCGAGGTGTTCATCGCCAACGAGGGGTTGATCAAGCAGTTGCCGACGTCGTTGAGCGTGCACGTCTACCGGCTGGTGTGGCGTCAGGCGCTGCTGTTCGCCCACAACATCGTGATCTACGTGATCATCGCGGTGATCTATCCGAAGCCGTGGAAGTGGACAGACCTGTCGGTGATCCCGGCACTGGGAATCATTGCGCTGAATTGCATTTGGGTGTGTCTGGTGTTCGGGATCCTGGGCACGCGGTTCCGCGACATCGGGCCGCTGCTGAACAGCATCGTGCAGCTGCTGTTTTTCCTCACGCCGATCATCTGGACCGACCAGACGCTGCAAGCGCAGGGCGCCGGCCAGTGGCGGTGGGTGGTCGAGCTGAATCCGCTGTACCACTATCTCGACATCGTGCGGACGCCGCTGCTCGGCGGCGACCAGCAGGTGCGGCACTGGCTGGTGGTGTTGGCGCTGACCGCGATCGGTTGGGTGCTGGCGGTGCTGGCGATGAAGCAGTACCGCAGCCGGGTGCCGTACTGGGTGTGAGGCCGGGATCTTCCCCGCGTCCCCGAGCGTTGAGCAGACATGAGTGTTCCGCCGTATCAACCGCCGTCCGCCCAGCCCGACGACATGCGCTGCCCGAAGTGCCAAGGCACCATGCGGACTTATGAGCGCAAAGGGATTCACCTGGAGCAGTGCGACACCTGCCGCGGCATCTTCCTGGATTTCGGTGAGCTCGAGGCGCTGACGCAGCTGGAGAACCGCTTCGCGGCGGCACCGCCTCCCCCGCCTCCCGTACAGCAGTCCTATGGCTACGGGCCTGATTGGGGCTACCGCGGCGGTCATCGCTACCGCAAGGGCGGTTTCGGCCGGTTGTTCTTCTCCAGCTAGGACACGGCGCCGGCCGTCAGCGAATCATCCGGGCGCACGCTTCGAGCAGCAGCGCGCCGGCCTCGTCGTCTGTGAGCTGGGCGGCAGCCATGATCACTACTGCTCGGGCGAACGGATCCAGCACCGGCCACGGGTCAGCGAGTGCCGAGGGCAGCGCCGGACCCCCGGCCTGCCGGTAAGCGTCGAGGAACCCGGGCCAAGCTGCGTCGGGCAGCAGCCCGGCGGCCCAGAACCCGGCGGGCCGGGCCACGTCCCAGGCTGGGTCACCGACGCCCAGGTCGTCGACGTCGATCAGCAACCACGTGGCGTTACGCCGTCCTAGCTGGCCAAGGTGCCAATCGCCGTGCACGAGTGTCTTGACCGCTGGATGCCAGATGCTGTCCGGCAGGCCTGCGGCGGCGCGGTGGATCGCGGCGGCAGCCGCCGTGTCGGGCAGTGCGTCCAGTGCCCGACGCAACCGGAGTGTCCCGCCGTGCCGCAGCCGACGTTCCGGCCCGCGCAGCCTCGCTGAGTGCAGCCGAGCCAGCAGCCGTGCAGCGTCGGCCCAGGGCGCTTGCGCCGGATCGGCCGCGACGGTGGTGACACGCGGCCATCGGGTGCGCCAGCGGGCGCCCGCCCGCTCGGGCTCGATGGTGAGCGGTGACAGCAGGCAGTCCAGGCGAGCGGCGATCTGCAGCCGTAGCGCCAACGCGTGCGGATCCGTGCCGGGCCGGTGCAGTTTCGTGACCACGTCGCCGTCGAAGAGGATGTCGGCGGCCGTCATGTCAGCACGAAGTAACGCAGCCAAAGATACAGCGCGGCAATCGAAATCGACATCGCAGTGACGGCGATGCCCTTGCGGGTGAACTCCCAGAACGAGATCGGGCTGTCGGAGCGCCGGGCGATGCCCAGCATGACGACGTTGGCGCTCGCTCCGATGGCGGTGAGGTTGCCGCCGAAGTCGGCACCCAGCGCCAGCGACCACCACAGCGCGTTCTGGTGCGTGTCTCCGGCCATGGCAGATGCCAGCTCAGCCACGATCGGCGTCATCGTCGCGACATAAGGAATGTTGTCGACGACTCCCGAAACCGGCGCCGACACAACGAGAATCAGCATCGCGGTCACCAAAGCGTTGCCACCGGTTGCGTGCGTGGCCCAGCGCGCCAACTGGTCCACGACGCCGGTCTTCACCAGCGCGCCGACCATGATGAACAGGCCTGCGAAGAACAGCAGAGTCTCCCACTCGAGGGCCGAGGTGTAGTCGGATTTGTCCAACCGGGTGATCAGGACCAGAACGCCGGCGCCCAGCAGCGCGACGATCGACGGGGCGATGTGCAGCGCGGAATGCGCTATGAACGCCGCGAACACCGCCGCCAGCACCACCACGCACTTGACCAGCAGTGCGGGATCGCGGATCGCTTCGCGTTGTTGCAGTGACATCACGTCGGCCACCCGCGCCGGGTCGATGTCGAACGAACCCCGAAACAGCCACGGCAACATGGCGACGAACACGAGCAGCACGACCAGCACCACGGGCGCCATGTGAACGAGAAAGTCGTTGAACGACAAGCCAGCCCGGCTGGCGATGATGATGTTCGGCGGGTCGCCGACGAGGGTGGCTGCACCGCCGATGTTGGACGCGAACACCTCGGCCATCAAGAACGGCCCCGCGGGCACGTCGAGCCGGTCGCACACGAGCAGCGTGACCGGCGCAACCAGCAGCACAGTCGTCACGTTGTCCAACAGCGCCGAGGCGAATGCGGTGGCGAGCACCAGCAGGATCATGACGCGCAGCGGAGATCCCTTGGCGCGCTTGGTCGCCCAGATCGCGATGTATTCGAACACGCCGGTCTGGCGCAGCACCGAGACGATCACCATCATGCCCACCAGCAAGAAGATGACGTCCCAGTCGACGCCGGTCTGGCGGGAGAAGAACACGTCGTCGGATCGCACCACGCCCAACGCGGCCACGATCGCCGCGCCCGTCAACGCCACGACCGCCTTGTTGACGCGATCGCTGGCGATCAGCGCGTAAGCGATCACGAACACCGTGATCGCGACGACAGTCATCGGGTTGCTCCTGGCCATGAGTGACAGACGCCGACCAGGCTTCCCGGCACACCAGGGCAAACCCTATCAATCGGGTGTTCAGCAGCCCAGCGCAGCAGCGAGCAGACGCGATGCGGTGATCACGCCGTGCAATTCGCCGTCCTTCACGACGGCCAGTAACGGGCTGCGGTGCCGCGCCATCACTGCGGCGACTTCGATCAGGGTGTCTCCGGCGTCGGCCGACGGCACATCGAGCAGATGTTCGGGCAGCACGTCGCGAACCTTCTTGCCGGCCAGCCGCTCAGCGCATCGGTCGGACATCGACTCGTCGAGAACCCCGGCCAGCGACGGGTCGTCCTGGACGTACTTCGGCACGACGAATCGCACCACTTGCGATGCCGGCAGCACCGCGTACGGGCGCCCGGAGGGGTCGGTGACGACGACCCCGGGCAGCCGATGCTGTGCCAGCATCTGGGCGGCGTCCAGAGCCGGCGAATCGATGCCCACCACCGGGAAGTCTTCGGCGATATCGCCAGCATGCACACGTGCACGATACGTCGGACAGCCGTCTAAGCTGCCCGAGTGGCCGAGCCCTTGATGCCGTCGACGCTTCCGCTGAAGACGCAGGTGCTGCGTTTCGTCATCACCGGCGGGTTCTCCGGGATCGTCGACTTCGGTCTTTACGTGCTGCTGTACAAGGGGTTCGGGATGCAGCCCGATCTGTCGAAGGCGATCGGTTTCATCGCGGGCACCATCACCGCCTATCTCATCAACCGGCGCTGGACGTTCCAGGCGCCACCGAGCACGGCCCGCTTCGTGGCGGTGATGGTGCTGTACGGGCTCACCTTCGTCGTCCAGGTGGGGCTCAACCACCTGTGCCTCGAGCTGTTCGACTACCGCACCTGGGCGGTGCCCGTCGGCTACGTGATCGCGCAGGGCACCGCAACGGTCATCAACTTCATCGTGCAGCGCGCGGTGATCTTCCGGATGCGCTGAGCGCTCGGCGGGAGCGCCCGGCGGTAGGCTGACCGGCGATGTTGACCACGAAGCGGCTGACCGGGTGGGGCCGCACCGCGCCGACGGTCGCGCAGGTGCTGTCCACGCCGGATCCTGAGGAGATCGCCAAGGCGGTGGCGCAGGCCGGCCCGCGCGGTGTGATCGCCCGCGGGCTGGGCCGCAGCTACGGCGACAACGCACAGAACGGCGGCGGCCTGGTGATCGACATGACCGCGCTGAACCGGATCCATTCGATCAGCGCCGACACCCGGCTGGTCGACGTGGACGCAGGCGTGAACCTCGACCAGCTGATGCGGGCCGCGCTGCCGTTCGGGCTGTGGGTGCCGGTGCTGCCGGGCACGCGCCAAGTCACGGTCGGCGGCGCGATCGCCTGCGACATCCACGGCAAGAACCACCACAGCGCCGGCAGCTTCGGCAACCACGTCCGCTCGCTGGACCTGCTGACCGCCGACGGCGACGTGCAACGGCTCACCCCGGAGTCGGAACTTTTCTGGGCGACCGTAGGCGGCAACGGGTTGACCGGCATCATCCTGCGCGCGACGATCGAGATGACGCCGACGGAGACGGCGTATTTCATCGCCGACGGCGACGTGACCGCCGGCCTGGA
Source organism: Mycobacterium sp. NGS35 (assembly GCF_059812855.1). Classification (NCBI taxonomy): domain Bacteria; kingdom Bacillati; phylum Actinomycetota; class Actinomycetes; order Mycobacteriales; family Mycobacteriaceae; genus Mycobacterium; species Mycobacterium sp. NGS35. The sequence goes on along the minus strand of NZ_JCALDL010000010.1, from coordinate 143,307 downwards.
CGAGACCATCGCCCTGCACAGCGACGGCAGCGAAGCCAACTACACGTACTCCAGCGCGTGGTTCGACGCGATCAGCCCACCCCCGAAGCTGGGCCGGGCCGCGGTGTCGCGGGGCTCGCTGGCCCGGATGGAGCAGCTGCCTGGCAAGCTGCAACGCGACCCGCTCAAATTCGATGCGCCGCAACTACTGACGTTTCCCGACATCTTCCCGAACGGCTTGGCGAACAAGTACACGTTCGTGCCCATCGGCGAGCTGTGGTACCGCAAGTCCGGCACCTACCGCGGCAAGATCCAGAACTTGACGCAGTTCTATCACCCGCTGGACATGTTCGGCGAGTGGAACCGTGCGTACGGGAAAGCCGGCTTCGCTCAGTACCAGTTCGTGGTGCCGACGCAGGCGGTGGAAGAGTTCAAGAGCATCCTGTACCGGATCCAGTCGTCCGGACACTATTCGTTTCTCAACGTGTTCAAGCTGTTCGGCCCCGGAAACCAAGCGCCGCTGAGCTTTCCGATGGCCGGTTGGAACGTGTGCGTCGACTTTCCGATCAAGCCCGGGGTCGGTGAGCTGCTCGACGAGCTCGACCAGCGGGTGCTCGAATTCGGCGGTCGCGTCTACACGGCCAAGGATTCGCGCACCACCGCCGAGACCTTCCACGCCATGTATCCGCGGATCGACGAGTGGATTGCGCTGCGCCGCAAGGCCGATCCGCACGGAGTGTTCGCATCCGACATGGCTCGACGCTTGGAGCTGCTGTAAATGCTTGACGCCGTGGGTGATCCGCAGACCATCTTGCTGTTGGGCGGCACGTCGGAGATCGGGCTGGCGATCTGTGAGCGCTACCTGCGCACGGCGGCCGCGCGAATAATCCTGGCCTGCCTGCCCGACGACCCGGGCCGCGACGGCGCCGTCGCGCAGATGAAGGCCGCGGGCGCCCGCGAGGTCGAGGTCATCGACTTCGACGCGATGGACACCGCCAGCCACCCGAAGGTGATCGAGCAGGCGTGGGCCAAGGGTGACGTCGACGTGGCGATCGTCGCCTTCGGATTGCTCGGCGACGCCGAGGAGTTGTGGCAGAACCAGCGCAAGGCCGTGCAGATCGCCGAAGTCAACTACACGGCGGCGGTGTCGGTGGGTGTGCTGCTGGGCGAGAAGATGCGCGCGCAGGGCTTCGGGCAGATCATCGCGATGAGCACGGTCGCCGCCGAGCGGGTCCGCCGGTCCAACTTCGTGTACGGCTCGACGAAAGCCGGCCTCGACGGCTTCTACCTCGGCCTCGGGGAGGCATTGCGCGAGTACGGAGTTCGCGTCCTGGTGATCCGTCCGGGTCAAGTGCGCACGCGGATGAGCGCGCACATCAAGGAAGCGCCGCTGACCGTCGACAAGGAAGAGGTCGCCGAGCTGGCGGTGCGGGCCGCAGCCAAGGGCAAGGAACTAGTGTGGGCGCCGCCGGCGTTCCGCTACGTGATGATGGTGCTGCGCCACATTCCCCGGCCGATCTTCCGGAAACTGCCCATCTAGATGCGCACAGCGCTCGGCACTCTCGGCCGGATGCTGATCGCGGCCGCGGTCGCTGTCGTGGTGGCCGCGGTCGCGCTGACGGCGATCGCCCAGGTCGAGTGGCCGGCCTACAACTCGTCGAACCAGCTGCACGCGCTGACCACAGTCGGTCAATTCGCTTGCCTGACAGGCGTTTTGGTGGCCGGATGGTTGTGGCGGCGGGGTCGGCGGCTGATCGCCCACGGCGCGGCGCTGGTGTCTTTGGCCGCGTTCAGCGTGGTGACGCTGGGGATGCCGCTCGGCGCCACCAAGCTGTATCTGTTCGGCATCTCCGTCGACCAGCAGTTCCGCACCGAATACCTGACGCGGCTCACCGACACCGCGGCGCTGCGCGACATGACGTACTTCGGGCTGCCGCCCTACTACCCGCCGGGGTGGTTCTGGCTCGGCGGCCGGGCCGCCGCGTTCACCGGGACGCCGGCCTGGGAGATGTTCAAGCCGTGGGCCGTCACGTCGATCACGATCGCGATCGTCGTCGCATTCGTGTTGTGGTCTGCGTTGATTCGCTTCGAGGTGGCGCTGGTCGTATCGGCGGCTACCGCGGCGGTGACGCTGGCGTACTCGCCCGCCGAGCCGTACGCCGCGATCATCACCGTGCTGCTGCCGCCGGTCCTGGTGCTGGCATGGTCGGGGCTGCGGGGCGGCGAGCGCAACGGCGGTTGGGCAGCGGTCGTGGGCGTCGGCGCGTTCCTCGGTGTCGCGGCGCTGTTCTACACGCTGCTGGTGGCCTACACCGCGTTCACCATCGCGATCATGGCCGCGGTGGCCGCCACCCGCCGGCGCTGGGATCCGTTGCTGAGGGTGGCGGTGGTCGCGGTGATCGCCGGGGCGATCGCGCTGATCGGCTGGCTGCCCTACCTGCTGGCGGCGATCGGCGGCTCACCGGCGGGCTCTGGAACCGCGCAGCACTATCTGCCCGCCGACGGCGCGCAGCTGTCGTTCCCGATGCTGCAGTTCACGCTGCTGGGCGGGCTGTGCCTGATCGGCACGATCTGGCTGGCGGTGCGCGCGGGGTCGTCGACGCGGGCGGCGGCGCTGGGGATCGGGGTGCTCTCCGTGTACGCGTGGTCGCTGCTGTCGATGCTGACGACACTGCTGCGCACCACGCTGCTGTCCTTCCGTCTGCAGCCGACGCTGGCCGTGCTGCTGGCCGCGGCCGGCGCATTCGGGTTTGTCGAGGGCGCGCTCGCGCTGGCCCGCCGGTACCAACCGCCCACCGGCCGCCGGGTGGTGGCGGCCGCCGGTGTGCTGGGCGCCGTCGGGGCGCTGGGTTTCAGCCAGGACATTCCCAACGTGCTCGAGCCTGACCTCGTCGTCGCCTATACCGACACCGACGGCGACGGTCACCGCGCCGACCGCCGGCCGCCCGGTGCCGCGACCTACTACCCCCAGATCGACGCGAAGATCCGGGAGGTGACCGGCAAGCCGCGCGACGAGGTGGTCGTGCTGACCGCCGACTACAGCTTCCTGTCGTTCTACCCGTACTGGGGATTCCAGGGATTGACGTCGCACTACGCAAACCCGTTGGCGCAGTTCGACAAACGGGCCGCCGCGATCGAAAGCTGGGCCGACCTCAAGACCGCTGAGCAGTTCGTCGCCGCGCTGGACGCGCTGCCGTGGAAGCCGCCCACCGTGTTCTTGATGCGCCACGGCGCCGACGAGACCTACACGCTGCGGCTGGCCGCCGACGTCTACCCGAACCAACCCAATGTCAAGCGCTACCAGGTGGCGCTGGACGCCGCGCTGTTCAAAGACCCTCGTTTCGAGGTGACGACGATCGGCCCCTTCGTGCTGGCGATCCGCAGATGGTGATTTCGGCGCGCTTACGTGCGGTGACCGTCGTGTTGCGCGCCGAAATCGCGGATTAGCATCTACCCCCGTGGCAGGCGGCGCGGGTGACTACCGAACCGCCCGCACCGTTGCCATTGTCGCCGGCCTGCTGGGCGCCCTGCTGGCGCTGGCCACTCCGCTACTGCCGGTCAAGCAGACCACCGCGCAGCTGAACTGGCCGCAGAACGGCGTCTTCTCGTCGGTGACCGCGCCGCTGATCTCCTACGTCGCGACCGACCTCGACATCACGGTGCCCTGCCGGGCGGCCGCCGGGCTCACGGACCCGACGAAAACCGTGCTGCTGTCCACGGTGCCCAAGCAAGCGCCGAAGGCCGTCGACCGCGGACTGCTGATCCAGCGGGTCGGCGAAAACCTGCTGCTGATCGTCCGCAACACGCCCGTCGTCACCGCGCCGCTGAGCCAGGTGCTCAGCCCGGCCTGCCAGAAGCTGACGTTCACCGCCCACGCCGACAAGGTCATCGGCGAGTTCGTCGGCCTGGTCAACGGCCCCGACAGCGACGACCCCGGCGCCCCCCTGCGAGGCGAGCGCACCGGCTACGACTTCCGCCCGCAGATCGTCGGCGTGTTCACCGACCTGTCCGGACCGGCGCCGCCGGGGCTGAGTTTCTCCGCGACGATCGACACCCGCTACAGCAGCGCCCCGACCCTGGTCAAGCTGCTGGCGATGATCCTCGGTGTCCTGTTGACCGCGGCGTCGCTGATCGCGCTGCACGTGTTGGACACCTCGGACGGCATGCGCCACCGCCGCTTCCTGCCGTCGCGGTGGTGGTCGCTGACCCCGTTGGACGGCGTGGTGGCCGCGGTGCTGGTGTGGTGGCACTTCGTCGGCGCCAACACCGCCGACGACGGCTACATCCTGACGATGGCGCGGGTGTCGGAGAACGCCGGCTACATGGCGAACTACTACCGCTGGTTCGGCACGCCGGAGGCGCCGTTCGGCTGGTACTACGACCTGCTGGCGCTGTGGTCGCACGTCTCGACGGCCAGCGTCTGGGTGCGGCTGCCCACGCTGCTGATGGCGCTGACGTGCTGGTGGCTGATCAGCCGCGAAGTGATCCCCCGCCTGGGCCACGCGGTCAAGATCTACCGGGCGGCGGCGTGGACCGCGGCCGGCATGTTCCTGGCGTTCTGGCTGCCGCTGAACAACGGGCTGCGGCCCGAGCCGATCATCGCGCTGGGCATCCTGCTGACCTGGTGCTCGGTGGAGCGGGCGGTGGCCACCAACCGGCTGCTTCCACTGGCGGTGGCCTGCGTCATCGGCGCGCTGACGCTGTTCTCCGGGCCCACGGGCATCGCGTCGATCGGCGCGCTGCTGGTGGCCATCGGGCCGCTGCGCACTATCCTGCACCGCCGTTCGGCCCGCTTCGGCTACACCGCGCTGCTGGCGCCGATCGTCGCGGCGTGCACCGTGACGGTGATCCTCATCTTCCGCGACCAGACATTCATGGGTGAAGTGCAGGCCAACGCGCTGAAGTCTGCGGTCGGGCCGAGCCTGTCCTGGTTCGACGAGCACATCCGCTACGAGCGGCTGTTCATGGCCACACCCGACGGGTCGATCGCGCGCCGATTCGCTGTGCTCGCGCTGTTGGTCGCGCTCGCCGTGGCCATCGCGATGGCATTGCGCAAGGGCCGCATCCCGGGCACCGCCGCCGGACCGAGCATGCGGATCATCGGCATCACGGTGATCTCGTTCATCGCGATGATGTTCACGCCCACCAAGTGGACGCACCACTTCGGGGTGTTCGCCGGGCTGGCCGGCTCGCTGGGAGCGCTGGCTGCCGTCGCGGTGACAGCTGCGGTGATGAAGTCGCGGCGCAACCGGGCGGTCTTCGCCGCGCTGGTGCTGTTCGTGACCGCGCTGTCGTTCGCGAGCGTCAACGGCTACTGGTACGTCTCCAATTTCGGTGTGCCGTGGTCGAATGCGTTCCCCGAGGCCGGATTCGGTTTCACCACACTGCTGCTGGCGGTCACCGTCGTGGTGCTGCTGGTGGCTGCATGGTTTCACTTCTCGAGTCACGACATCGCGCAGCCCGACGGCCGCTGGCCGCGGCTGAGCCGAATCATCCAGTCTCCGTTGGCAATTGCGACCTGGCTGCTGGTGGCGTTCGAGGTGTTCTCGCTGACCGCGGCAATGATCGGCCAGTACCCGGCGTGGACGGTCGGGCGGTCCAACATCGAAGCCCTGTTCGGCAAGACCTGCGGGCTGGCCAACGACGTGATGGTGGAACAGGATCCGAACGCGGGCATGCTGACGCCCACCGGCGTGCCCGTCGCCGACGGGCTCGGCGCCGAGAACTCCAGAGGCTTCACGCCCAACGGCGTCCCGTCGAACGTGTCCGCCGACCCGGTCATGCAGCAGCCCGGCGCGGGCGCGTTCGTCGACACGACCACCGGCACTGCCAACGGCCAGGCCGGCACCGAGGGCGGCACCACCGCCGTCACCGGAATCAACGGCTCGCGCGCGCAGCTGCCGTTCTACCTCGACCCCGCCCGCACCCCGGTGCTGGGCAGCTACCAGTCCGGCATCCAGTCGCCCGCGACGCTGCGATCGGCCTGGTACCGGCTGCCACCGCGCGACCAGGCGGGGCCACTTCTGGTGGTGTCGGCGGCGGGCCGCTTCGACTCCCGCGAGGTGCAGGTGCAGTGGGCGGGTGACGACGGCAAGGTGGCCGGCAGCGCCGGCTTCGCCGACGTCGGCTCGCCGCCGGCATGGCGCAACCTGCGGCTGCCGATGTCGGCAATCCCGCGTAGCGCCACCCAGATTCGGCTCACCGCCACCGACGACGACCTGGCACCCCAGCACTGGATCGCGCTGACTCCGCCCCGGATCGCGCACCTGCGCACGCTGCAGCAGGTGGTCGGCTCGCAGGATCCGGTACTGCTCGACTGGCTGGTGGGGCTGGCGTTCCCGTGCCAGCGGCCGTTCGGCCACAACGTCGGCGTCACCGAAGTCCCGAAGTGGCGGATTCTGCCGGACCGGTTCGGCGCGGAGGCGAACTCGCCGGTGATGGACAACCTCGGCGGCGGCCCGCTGGGCATCACCGAGCTGCTGCTGCGGGCGACCACCGTGGCGACCTATCTGAACAACGACTGGTCGCGCGACTGGGGGTCGCTGCAGCGGCTCACGCTGTACTACCCCGACGCCACGCCGGCCCGGCTTGATCTCGGTTCCGCAACACGCAGCGGACTGTGGAGCCCGGCGCCGATGCGGCATTAGGAACGTCGCATACCATCGGGCCTCGTGCCTGACAGGAGCGGCGAGGGTCCCGGGATGGCTCATCGCATCGCGCGGCTGGTCGCCGTGGTCGCGGGCATCGCCGGAATCCTGCTGTGCGCAGTGGTCCCGCTGCTGCCGGTCAAGCAGACCACCGCGACAATCCTGTGGCCGCAGAACCCCAGCGGCAACGTCTCCGACGTGACCGCGGCGCTGGTGTCCGGGGCGCCAAGGGCACTGGACGTGTCGATCCCCTGCCCGGCGATCGCGACGCTGCCGCCGTCGGGCGGGCTGGTGTTCTCGACCATCCCACCGGGCGGCACCGACGCCACCAAGTACGGGTTGTTCGTGCGGGCCAACGCCGACGCCGTCGTCGTGGCCTTCCGCGACTCCGTTGCCGCGGTCGCGCCTCGCGCCGCGGTGGCCTCCGGCGCCTGCAGCGCGCTGCACGTGTGGGCCGACGTCGGCGGGGTCGGCGCCGACTTCGTCGGCATTCCCTCAGCGACGGGAACGCTTGCGGTGGAGATGAAGCCGCAAGTCGCCGGCATCTTCACCGACCTCAAGGTGCCGCCACAGCCCGGCTTGAGCGCACGCGTGGACATCGACACCCGGTTCATCACGTCGCCGACGCTGCTCAAACAGGCCGTGATGGTGCTCGGCGTGCTCTGCGTGGTCGCGGCGATCGTCGCGCTGGCCGTGCTGGACCGCTACTCGGGCCGGCGGCCGCGCGGCGGCCTTCGACGATGGCTGCGGGCCAACGTCGCGATCTGGCTGGCCGACGTCGGCGTGGTCGGCACGCTTGTCCTCTGGCATCTGATCGGCGCGACGTCGTCCGACGACGGCTACAACCTCACGATGGCGCGGGTGTCGCACAGCGCCGGATACGTCGCCAACTACTACCGGTTCTTCGGCACCACCGAAGCCCCGTTCGACTGGTACCAGTCGGTGCTCGGCCAGCTCGCCTCGGTCAGCACCGCCAGCGTGTGGATGCGGCTGCCTGCGACCCTGGCGGCCATCGGGTGCTGGCTGATCGTGTCGCGCGGCATGCTGCCGCGGCTCGGGCGCAAGCTGGCCGACAACCGGGTGGCGGTGTCGACGGCAGGCGCGGTGTTTCTGGCCGCGTGGCTGCCGTTCAACAACGGTCTGCGGCCCGAGCCGATCATCGCGTTCGGCACGCTGCTCACCTGGATGCTGGTGGAGAACTCGATCGCGACTCGCCGACTGTGGCCGGCGGCGGTGGCCGTGGTAATCGCGACGCTGGCGGCGACGGTCGCACCGCAAGGTCTGATCGCACTCGCACCGCTGCTGGTGGGTGCGCGCCAGATCGCGCGGACCGTCGCGCGACGCCGAGTCACCGACGGCCTTCTGGCGCCGATCGCTGCGCTGGGCGCATCGCTGGCGCTGATCGTGGTCGTCGTGTTCCGCGACCAGACACTTGCGACGGTCGCGGAGTCGGCCCGCATCAAATACGTGGTCGGCCCGACGATCGCCTGGTATCAGGAGTTCCTGCGCTACTACTTCCTGACGGTCGAAGACAGCGTCGACTCGTCGCTCACCCGCCGCTTCGCGGTGCTGGTGCTGCTGCTGTGCTTGTTCGGGATGCTCGCGGTGTTGCTGCGCCGTGGCGGCGTACCGGGGCTGGCCGGCGGGCCGGTGTGGCGGCTGATCGGCGCGACCGCGGTCGGACTGCTGCTGCTGACGTTCACCCCGACCAAGTGGGCGGTGCAGTTCGGGGCGTTCGCCGGCCTGGCGGGCGCGCTGGGAGCGGTGACCGCGTTCGCGGTGGCACGGCTGGGCCTGCACAGCCGCCGTAACCTCGCCCTTTATGTCACGGCGCTGCTGTTCGTGCTGGCGTGGGCGACATCTGGCATCAACGGCTGGTTCTACGTGGGCAACTACGGGGTGCCGTGGTTCGACAAGCAGCCGGTAATCGCGCGGCATCCGGTGACGTCGATGTTCTTGGCGCTGGCGATCGCCACCGGGCTGCTGGCGGGCTGGCTGCACTTCCGGATGGACTACGCCGGGCACACCCGGGTGGCCGACAACCGCCGCAACCGCATCCTCGCGTCGACGCCGCTGCTGGTGGTGGCGGTCATCATGGTGGTGCTCGAGGTGGGGTCCATGGCCAAGGCCGCCGCGCAGCGCTATCCCGTCTACACCACCGCCAAGGCCAACATCGACGCGCTCGCGTCCGGGCTGTCGAAGACCAGCTGCGCGATGGCCGACGACGTGCTCGTCGAACCTGACACGAATGCCGGTCTGCTGCAACCCGTTCCGGGCCAGCCGTTCGGCCAGTACGGGCCGCTGGGCGGCGCGAACCCCGTCGGGTTCACGCCCAACGGCGTCGGCGACAAGCTCGAGCCAGTGGAGCCGGTGTCGGCCAACCCGGGCACCGTGAACTCCGACGGCTCGCCGAACAAGCCCAACGTCGCTGTCGGCTACCTGGCCGGCACGGAGGGCGGCTACGGCCCCGTCGGGGTCAACGGGTCGCGGGTGTTTCTGCCGTTCGGCCTCGATCCGGCGCGCACGCCGGTGATGGGCAGCTACAAGGAGAACACCGTCGCGGCCAAGGCCACCTCGGTCTGGTATCAGCTGCCGCCCCGGACGCCGGACCGCCCGCTGGTGACCGTCGCCGCGGCCGGCGCGATCTGGTCCTACGACGAGGACGGCGCATTCAACTACGGCCAGTCACTGCGGCTGCAGTGGGGCGTGCGCCGGCCCGACGGCAGCTTCCAGCCGCTGTCGATCGTCCAACCGATCGACGTCACCGCAGCCGAGACGGCGCCACAAAAGGCTTGGCGTAACCTGCGATTCCCCCTGGCCTGGGCGCCGCCGGAAGCCAATGTGGCCCGCATCGTCGCCGACGACCCGAACCTCAGCTCGGATCAGTGGTTCGCGTTCACCCCGCCGCGAGTGCCGATCCTGGAAACCGCCCAGCAGCTGCTCGGCTCACAGACGCCGGTGCTGATGGACATCGCCACCGCCGCGAACTTCCCGTGCCAGCGGCCGTTCTCCGAGCATCTCGGCGTCGCCGAGTTGCCGCAGTACCGGATCATTCCCAGCCACAAGCAGATGGTCGTGTCGTCGAACCAGTGGCAGTCCGCCGAGGACGGCGGCCCGTTCCTGTTCACCCAGGCGCTGCTGCGCCCGTCGACGATTCCGAGCTATCTGCGCGACGACTGGTATCGCGACTGGGGCGCGATCGAGCGCTACGAGCGGGTGGTGCCGGCCGAGCAGGCACCCGACGCGGTGATCGAGCAGGGAAGTGAGATCGTGCACGGGTGGACTCGCGTCGGACCGATCAGGGCGCTGCCGTGACGGGTTCTGACGCTCTCACCGCGAGCGGCCCGTCGGACGTCTTCGCCAACGCCGACCGCCAGCCCGGCCGCGTCGACGAAGTACGCCGCGACGTCTCCGTAGCCCGCTGGGTTGCGACGATCGCCGGGCTGATCGGGTTCGTGTTGTCGGTCGCGACCCCTCTGCTGCCGGTGGTGCAGAGCACCGCGACACTGAACTGGCCGCAAAATGGGGCGCTGGCCAACGTCACGGCGCCGTTGATCTCGCAGGCGCCGGTGTCGATGAACGTGACGGTGCCGTGCGACCTGATCCGCAGCATGCCCCCGCAAGGTGGCCTGGTGCTGGGCACCGCCCCGAAGAACGGCAAGCAGGCCGCGCTCTTCGGGCTGCTGGTCAACGTCACCAGCTCGCGTGTCGACGTCGTCGACCGCAACGTGGTGGTAGCGAGTGTTTCTCGCGCGCAAGCGATTTCACCGGCTTGCCAGCGCCTCGAGGTCACGTCGTCGGAGGCGGGGACCTTCGCGACCTTCGTCGGGCTGACCGACGCCACAGGTAAACCGCTGCGCAGCGGGTTCGCCGACCCGAACCTGCGGCCCGCGATCGTCGGGGTGTTCACCGACCTGGTCGGGCCCGCACCGCCCGGACTGAGCTTCTCCGCGGTCGTCGACACCCGATTCTCCACCAAGCCAACGACTTTGAAGCTCGCCGCAATGATCCTCGCGGTCGCGGCGACCGTTATCGCACTGCTGGCGTTGTGGCGCCTGGACCGCATCGACGGCCGCCGGATGCATCGGCTCATCCCGGCCCGCTGGCGGTTCTTCACGGGCGCCGACGTGGTGGTCGTCGGCGGATTCCTGGTGTGGCACATCATCGGCGCCAACTCCTCCGACGACGGCTACATCCTGCAAATGGCCCGCACCGCAGGGCATGCCGGGTACATGTCGAACTACTTCCGCTGGTTCGGCAGCCCCGAGGATCCCTTCGGCTGGTACTACAACGTGCTCGCGCTGATGACCCACGTGAGCGATGCCAGCATTTGGATGCGCCTGCCGGATTTGATCTGCGGGCTGGTGTGCTGGCTGCTGCTGTCGCGGGAGGTGCTGCCACGATTGGGACCCGCGGTCGCGTCGAGTCGGGCCGCGATGTGGGCGGCGGGGCTGGTGCTGCTGGCGGCATGGATGCCGTTCAACAACGGGCTGCGGCCCGAGGGCCAGATCGCCACCGGCGCGCTGATCACCTACGTGCTGATCGAACGCGCGATCATCTCCGGGCGGCTGACGCCTGCGGCGTTGGCGATCATCACCGCCGCATTCACGCTCGGCATCCAACCGACAGGGCTGATCGCGGTCGCCGCGCTGCTGGCCGGAGGCCGTCCGCTGCTGCGCATCCTGGTGCGCCGCCACCGGGTGATCGGCACCTGGCCCCTGGTGGCACCGCTGCTGGCCGCTGGTTTCGTCGTCCTGACGGTGGTATTCGCCGACCAGACACTCGCAACGGTGTTGGAAGCCACCAGGATTCGCACCGCGATCGGACCCAGCCAAGAGTGGTACACCGAGAATCTGCGGTACTACTACCTGATCCTGCCGACGGTTGACGGTTCTCTGTCGCGGCGCTTCGGATTCCTGTTCACCGCGCTGTCGCTGTTCGCATCGATGTTCATCATGTTGCGCCGCAAGAGGATTCCCGGAGTGGCGCGCGGGCCGGTGTGGCGGCTGATGGGCGTGATATTCGGGACCATGTTCTTCCTGATGTTCACCCCGACGAAGTGGGTGCACCACTTCGGCTTGTTCGCCGCTGTCGGTGCGGCGATGGCGGCGGTGGCCACGGTCCTGGTGTCACCGTCGGTGCTCCGATGGTCGCGCAACCGGATGGCGTTCTTGGCGGCGGTGTTCTTCACGCTGGCGCTGTGCTTCGCCACCACCAACGGCTGGTGGTACGTCTCCAGTTACGGCATCCCATTCAACAATACGATGCCGAAGATCGCCGGAATCACCGTCAGCACAGTGTTTTTCGTCTTGTTCGCGGTGACCGCCCTGTATGCGGTGTGGCTTCACTTCGTGGCACGGGAGCATGGCAGCGGGCGGCTGGCGCGACTGCTGACCGCCGCACCGATCCCGTTGGCGGCGGGTCTGATGGTGGTGGTGTTCGTCGGCTCGATGCTGGCCGGTGTGGTGCGCCAATACCCGACGTACTCCAACGCCGCGGCGAACCTGCGCGCGTTCGTCGGGGGCTGCGGTTTGGCTGACGACGTGCTCGTCGAACCCGACACGAACAACGGCTTCCTGCGCCCATTGCCCGGTGACTACGGCCCGCTGGGCCCGCTGGGCGGCGCGAAACCAGTGGGCTTCACGCCCAACGGCGTGCCTGATCAGATTGTGGCCGAGTCGATCCACGTGAACCTGCCGCAGCCCGGCACCGACTACGACTGGGACGCTGCGACCAAGCTGTCGCAGCCCGGGGTGAACGGGTCGACGGTGCCGCTGCCGTACGGGCTGGATCCGGCTCGCACGCCGGTGGCGGGCAGCTGGGTGGAAGGGCCGCAGCAGCAGAGCAGGCTGACGTCAGCCTGGTACGAGCTGCCACCCGCCGACGACGGGCATCCGTTGGTGGTGGTGACAGCGGCCGGGACGATCAGCGGCTACAGCGTGCTCAACGGGTACAGCAAGGGCCAGGCCGTCGAATTGGAGGTCGCGCGGCGTGGACCTGATGGCGGATTGGTGCCGGCTGGGCGGCTGGTGCCCTACGACCTCGGGCCGACGCCCTCGTGGCGCAATCTGCGATTCGCGCGCTCCGACATCCCCCGTGACGCGGTGGCGGTGCGGGTGGTGGCTGAGGACCTGTCGCTGACGCCGGGCGACTGGGTGGCGGTGACACCGCCGCGGGTGCCGGAACTGCGCTCAGTACAGGAGTACGTCGGCTCGACGAAGCCGGTGCTGATGGATTGGGCTGTGGGACTTGCCTTCCCATGCCAGCGGCCGATGTACCACAACCTCGGTGTCACCGAGATCCCCGCCTTCCGCATCACACCCGACTACACCGCCAAGAAGCAGGACACCGACACCTGGGAGGACGGCCTCAACGGCGGCCTCTTGGGAATCACGGATCTGCTGCTGCGCGCCCATGTGATGGCGACCTATCTGTCGCACGACTGGGGCAGGGACTGGGGGTCGCTGCGCAAGTTCGACACGATCGTCGACGCCACGCCGGCCACATTGGACGTCGGCACCGCCACCCGCAGTGGCTTGTGGAAGCCCGGCCACATCAGGATCAAGCCCTAGTCCGCGAGCGTGCGTGTCTGTACACCAACACGCCGACGCACTCCGTACAACGGCGCACGCTCGTGCCACCGGGCGAACTCATTGCGGCGCGTATACGAGGTTGAGCACGCCCGTCTGAAACGTCTGTGAGGACAACAGTTTCAGCGGTATCGCGTCGCCGTCCCCAAACAGCCGCGTGCCTTTGCGCACGGCAATCGGATGCAGGAGTAGGTGCAGCTCGTCGAGCAGCCCCGCGTCGAGCAGCTGGCGCACCACCGACACCGAGCCGCTCATTGCAATGTCGCCGCCGGGTTCGTCCTTCAGTGCGGCGACGGCCTCGAGCAGATCTCCGCTGAGTTGTTCTGAATTGCGCCAGGTGAACTCGAGCTTTTGGCGGGAGACGACGATCTTGCGGGCGTCGCCCAGCTTCTTGGCGAACTCTGCTTCGTCGCCATCGCCGTTCTCCCGGTCTGGCCACGCGCCTGCGAAGCTGTCGTAGGTCTTGCGGCCGAGCAGGATGGTGTCAGCCGTGCCGAGCGTGGCGTCGACGGCGGCACCCATTTCTTCGTTGAAGTAGGGGAAATGCCACTCGTTAGGTGCCTCTACGACGCCGTCGAGGGCGATGAAGAGTCCCGCTTTGATTTTTCTCATGCCCGGATAGACCGCCTTGGGCACGAAAGATCATCGCACTCGTCGAGGCCGCGAACGTGCGCTGCGTCACAGGTTGTGCGGCGTGCCGCTGTCCAGACACGCACCCTCGCAGCAATTAGATCGGGAGCAGGCCGTGCTTGCGCTGCACGCGGTCCCATTTCTGCTTGTCGCGCAGCAGGTGCAGCGATTTGCGCAGCAGCAGCCGGGTCTCGTGCGGCTGGATCACCGCGTCGATGAACCCGCGCTCCGCGGCGATCCACGGGATCGCCATGTTGAGGTTGTAGCCCTCGATGAACTGACGCTTGACCTCTTGTGCCTCAGGCGCATTCGGGTCTGGGAAGCGCTTCATCAGCAGCTGCGCGGCACCTTCTGCGCCGATCACCGCGATCCGCGCGGTGGGCCACGCGAAGTTCAAGTCGGCGGAGAGCTGCTTGGACCCCATTACCGCGTACGCGCCGCCGTAGGACTTGCGGATCGTGATCGTCACCTTCGGCACATCGGCTTCGACCACCGCATTGAGGAAGCGGCCGCCGCGCTTGATGATGCCGTTCTTCTCCTGCTCGACACCCGGCAGGAACCCCGGTGTGTCGACGACGAACACCAGAGGCAGATTGAAGGAGTCGCAGAACCGGACGAATCCGGCCGCCTTGTCGGAGGCCTCGTTGTCGATCGCCCCGGCCAGGACCATGGGCTGATTCGCGATCACGCCGACGGGCCGGCCGTCGACACGCGCGAACGCGGTAATGATCGCCTGGCCGCGCTGCGCACCGACGTCGAAAACGTCGCCGTCGTCGAAGATCCGCAGCAGGATCTCGTGCATGTCGTAGGCCGCATTGTCGGAGTCGGGCACGATCGAATCCAGCTCGAGGTCGTGCGGCGTGATCTCCGGCTCCAGACCCGGGTTGACGATCGGCGGGTCGTCAAAGGTGTTGGCCGGCAAGAACGACAGGTAGTCGCGCACATATTGGAATGCCGCTGCCTCCGATTCGACGACCTGGTGGATGTTGCCGTAACGCGCCTGGGCATCAGCGCCACCGAGTTCGTCGAGCGTGACGTCTTCGCCGGTGACGTCCTTGATCACGTCGGGTCCGGTGACGAACATGTAGCCCTGATCGCGCACCGCGACGACGAGGTCGGTCTGGATCGGCGAATAGACCGCTCCCCCAGCGCATTTGCCGAGGATGATGGAAATCTCCGGCACCATGCCGCGCAGCAGCTCGTGCCGGCGGCCCAGTTCGGCGTACCACGCCAGCGACGTCACCGCGTCCTGAATGCGCGCGCCGCCCGAATCGTTGATGCCGATCATCGGGCAGCCGACCATGGCCACCCACTCCATCAACTTGGCGACCTTGCGGCCGAACATCTCGCCGACCGTCCCGCCGAACACAGTCTGGTCGTGGCTGAACACCCCGACCGGCCGTCCGTTGATGCGGCCGTGCCCCGTCACCACGCCGTCGCCGTAGAGCGCGTTCGGATCGCCCGGTGTGCGGCACAGCGCGCCGATCTCCAAGAAGCTACCGGGATCCAGCAGCGCGTGGATGCGGGCGCGTGCGCTGGGGATGCCCTTCTTGTCGCGCTTGGCGGCCGCCTTCGCCCCGCCCGGCTCCTTCGCCAGCTCCAGCTTTTCGCGGAGTTCGGTCAACTTCTCGGCCGTGGTGTGCGCGCGGCTGGTTGACAGAGTCTCAGTCACAACACTGAATCCTAAAGCAGGCCCCTGTCCCGCCCCGAATCAAGACAGGTTGCTCACACGGCCCTGAAGGATCTGCTCGATGCGAGCGAGCAGATCGCCCGCGCCTTCACGGGCGGCGTCCTTCCACACGACCAGAGCGTGCAGGAGGTTCGCCGGCTCGACGCTTAGCTGCGACCCGAGCAAGACGGTCTCCATCGCATCGTCGCTCTTGCTCGAACGATTTATCCGGTAGCAAATTTCTACTTGCTGCGACCTCCCGCCCAGCCCGATCGGGACAACCTTTGAAGCGATGGACTCGACTTGCTCACGGCGGAATTCGGTCGTGCCTCCCTTGGACAAACACACGGTCAACGCCGACGGGGATATCCGCAAGAAGGATCGGCGCCACATACGAGCGACGCTGTACAACGCCAGTGGGCCTACTCCAAGGAGGATGATGCCGACCGACCAAAGCCATGCGGGCGGGTGGCCGTTACGAGCAGAACCGGCGCCAATAGCGGCGATTCCCAACAGCGGAATCAGCACTATGGCGCCGTATGCGTTGCCCTCGAACCAGGGAATGTAGCGGCAGACAATTTCGTCGCCCGACCGGCTGACCCCGGCAGCGAAAAGCTTGCGCTGTCCAAGCAAGATGATCCCTCCGCCTGCAGCGGCACCGAGAGTCAGATACCAAGCCGATCCGAATAGCAGGTTGAGACTTGCAAGCAGGAAAAGAACCGAGGCGATGGCATAGCGGCATAAGCGCCTGGAAGAGATTTTCGACCCGTCAACGGCCATCATTGACCGTTTCCATTCCCACTACCGACACGCCGTCGCAGATACAGCAGCCGCGGAGTGCTCACGCGTCGCGGCGGCTGGACTTTAGTGCGATGACTGCGGCAGTTATCGACATGGCCATAACCGCGATGTTGACGTATCGCAGCCTGTCCCTTGTCAATGCGTCGTAAGCGAGAAAAGCCGCAATGACAAACATCGAGCAGGCATAAAGCACTTGCAACCGTCGCGCCCGTTGCGCGCCATTACGTGCGCCACATTGAACCGCGCGACGCAAGGCGAGCCCGATCAGCAATCCCAGCGTGGCCGCAGCGAGCACCAACGGCATCATTTACTGCATTGGTTCCGTCAGACGACACCATCTACGACGCCGGTCGCAAGGTAGGTGTTTGCCGGCCCTGAAGGATCTGCTGGATCCGAGCGAGCAGATCGCCCCGACCGTCATGGGCGCCGTGCTTCCACACGATCAGAGCGTACAAGATGCTGGTCGGCTCGACGCTCAGTTGCGGACCCAGCAAAACGGTTTCTATCACTTCGCTGCTTTTGCTCGAATGAGTTACGTGATAGGCAATCTCGACTTGCTGCGACCGGCCGCCGAGCCCTATCGGGACGGCCTTGGGAGTGACGGACAGGCCCGCAGCGGCACCGAGAGACAGATACCAGGCCGATCCGAATAGCAGGTTGAGACCTGCAAGCAGAAAAAGGTTCCATACGGCGGCATACCGGAATACACGCCTGAAACGGATATTCGCCTCCCTATCGGCCATCATTGACCTATTTGCGTTGCCAATACCGGGACGGCGCCGCGGATGCCCGCCGACGCTGAACCTGCGGCGCCCGCCTGGCGGACTTTCAGCCAGACGTCCGTCGGCCTTATCGGTGAATCGCGCAGTGCGGTCGTCGTCAGTTGGGCAATCAGCATCGACTTCTCGGCCGTATTGATCGGGGTTCGGGACACAGTGTGGAGAACACCGACTTCATGCTCGATTTGCATCGCGAACTCACCCACGACGCCGACGCCTTCGGTGGCAGTCGTGACGTCGCGGTGAAGTTCTCGAGTCGCTGGCATCATTTTCTGCATCCAGTCAAACCACACCGTCCACGAGCGGAGCCGCCGGCAGAAATCCCCGCGAGCCCGGCCTGTCATTCCGAGGCTGAGAAACACACCGTTTACCCGCTAACCCAAGACTTAGCGCCGTGGGACACGGACTAGTACGGGTGGATCCCGCTGATCTCCAGGCGTTGGCCAGTCACTGTATGAGTTTGGCCATGGAACTTGGGGCTGGCAGTGCTCCTGTGATATCCGGATCGTCGTACCAAGCAACATCTGCGGCAGTGAGCGGTGTGAACACGGAACTTGGTCGCGCAGCACAAGTGTTGAGCAACCGGATGGCGGCCACGGCTGCCAAGCTCGACAGCGCGGCAAGCAGCTATACCGATCAAGAAGCAAGCTCCGCCATAAGTTTGAACGTGGTCGGATCTTCGGCCTTAAGGGTGTAGATGGCCGCTGCTTTCCCTTTACCGACTCTGTCAGTTCGCGTCGGTCGCTCGCCACATACCATGTCCAGGCGGCGTCCCGTGGGACGGTGAGGCCGGCGAGGCAGCCCAGGTGCGGGCTAACACCGACCTCGTGAAGGTTCGCGGCATGGCTGATGATCTGCGCAGCGCCGCGGTGATTGCCAGAAACGGCGAGGAGCACATCTACTTCGCCAAGCAAGCCGCGTTGTCCGCGGTTTCGGACGCTGAACGGGCCGGGTTTAGCGTCGGTGAGGATCTCTCGGTCATCAGCAGAACGTCCGGCGAGCCACCCGCGCTTCAAGCCGCCCGACAGCGACAAGCTGAACAACTTGCCGCCGACATCCGCACTCGCGCCGCGCAATTGGTCGCTCTCGACAAAGAAGTCGCGAGAAGAATCTCCACCGCCGCGGCCAGCATTGGCGACGTCGCCTTCAGCGAAAGCCCCGTCATGCCTAGCGCTGAGACAAGCAACATGGAGCGCAAACCCACCGTGCAGGCCGTCGACTTTGTCACCGGCGGCCTGCCCGAGCGGCCGCCGCCATTAGGTCCGGCGACCCCGATCCCCGATCCCTCGGCCAGCCGGTGGGATGGGCCACCGCCACCCGGCGAGGCCGAAAACACAGGCTTCTGGGCGGTGGACACAAGCCGCCCGTCCAACATCCCCAACCCGCTGCCCGCACCGGCGCCGTACCGGTCGCCACCACCGCCGGCCGACGATTGGCAATTTTGCAGATGTACAAAACCTACGATGGCGCGCACGAACGCGCCGTCGCCGTACTAATATCCGCCTGCTCGAGGAACTCATGACCGAGATTGCCGCGGCCGTAGGCTGTTTCGTACTAATGGCGCTCTTCGTCGCCGCCTCGTTGTGGTACTTCAAGCGCATCCGCGATGGGCGGGCCGACCCTCTCATCAACCCGACCTGGACCACCGGCATGCGACCCGCCAGCCCGCCGCCACCGCTGCACGATCCCCCCGATCCAGATTAAGACTTCACCCCAGCGGCGGGGTGGATGAGTTCGTGCTGCATGCGTCCGTGGTGCGCGACGCACAACTTGACCGACGGCCTTAAACCTTCTGCTGCGCTTCGACTTTGGCGAGCACCTGACTCATGTGAGCGCCGACCTTGGCGATGTACGGCTCGTCGATGGCCTGGATGTGCTCGCCACCGATCGGCACCACCTCGAGATCGGACACGTACTCACCCCAGCCGCCGTCGGGCTTGCGGGTGGCGTAGCGCGGCTCGAACATGATCGCGTCGTCGTGGTAGCGGTCGGCCATGTAGAGCGTGACGTGCCCGTCGTAGGGCCGGATCTCAGCGGTGTCGATCGCACGCTGATCCAGATACGACGTGCGCTGGTGCTCGATGATCCCTCCGGGAATCTGCACACCGCTTTCCTTGACGGCGTTCAGCACGAACTGCACTTGCCCTGCGTCGTCGAGCTTTTCGAGCTCCTCGTACGGAATTTCGGGGATCTGCACGTTGAACGTGCGCTCGGCGAACCGGGCGTAACGCTCCCAGCGCTTGCGGGTCTCCTCCTTGGTCTGCGGGATCTCCTCGCCCGGCCGCACGGCGTCGATGAGCCCGACGAACGGTACGTCGCAGCCCTGTTCCTTGAGCCCGATCGCACAGGCATACGCCAGCGCGCCGCCCAGCGACCAGCCGGCAAGGATGAACGGCCCGTCGCCGCCCAGTTCGCGCAGCTTCGGAATGTATTGCGCCGCACGCTCTTCGATGGTGCCCTCGACGCGCTCGAATCCGTACATCGGGGTATCGGGCGGAAGCCGCTTCAGCAGCGGCTCGTACACCACCGTCGACCCACCGGCCGCGTGGAAGACGAACACCGGCACCTTGTTCGAGCCCTCTTCGCGGGGACGGATGATGCGGACGAACCCGTCGAGCTGACCCGCTTCGAGGTGCTGACGCACCTTGTCCGCAAGTTCCTCGATGGTTCTCGACGTCTTGACGTCCTCGACAGTGATCGGTCCGTCCGCGCGCTCCGAAAGCCGTTGCGCCATCTTCTCCGCGGTCGCGTCGTCGACCTCGGGCAGCTCGTTGAAGATGCCGCCCGGCGACTTGCCGGTGACGATCGCCCACGTCGCGAACGTGACCCGCTCCGACGCGTCGCGCGGCGGCACGTCGGCGCCAAGCGCTTCGGTGATCGCCTGCTGATTCAGCACCGCGGCGGTAGCCGCAAGATCAGACGAAGCAGCGGCACCGGCCGGGTCGGGTTTGCCTTCGCGCGGCGGCCCGGCCGGGTTGTCCGACGGCGGTGGCGGCGGAATGTCTTGTGGCTCAGGGGCTTCCGCTTGGGTTTGTGGTTCGGCTTGCGGATCAGGCGCCGGAGCGGTGACGGTCTGCACCGACGCCCCCGACAGCAGCCGCGCCTGCTCTTCGGCGATCTCGTCGGCGGTCTTGGTCTTCTGGTACTCGTGCAGCTGCTGCACTTCGTCGCGGTGTTCGATCGCGTACTCGATCAGCTTCTCGACCGCGTACAGGTTCGCGTCGCGCACAGCCTGCAGCTGGATCGGCGGCAGGTCGAAGTCGTACTCGACGCGGTTCTTGATCCGCACCGCCATCAGCGAGTCGAGGCCGAGCTCGATCAGCGGAACCTCCCACGGCAGGTCCTCGGGCTCGTATCCCATTGCGCCACCGACGATTGCGGCCAGCCGATCATGCACGGTCTCACCGGAGTCGGGCGACCACTTGGCGAACCCGGCACCGAGGTTGGCGCCCTGGGTCAGGTTGTCATGCAGGATTTCCGCGTCGGGTTGGTCCTCGGACTCCGAAGCGGCTTCCTGCGTAACAGGCTGAGCTGCAACAGTTCCCACGGCGACGGCCGACGGTAACGCCGCCACCTGGCCGGACCGCGACACGATCGCGTCATAGACCAGCGTGAACGACTCGTCGATGCGGGCATGCACCTGCACCGAAGCGCCGCCCGGGTGCCGGGTCAACGTGGTCACCAGCCGCGCGCCGTCGCCGGGCACCGCCCGCTGCTCGGAGACCGTCAACTGGGCATCCGGAAGCACTTGCGCTGCAGCAGCTTTCACCAACGCAGCCAGATCGGTTTCGCCGCGCGGACGGTATTCCCACACGTGGCGGCCGTCGGGCATCGCGACGTGGTTGCCGGGCATCATCACCGAGCTGTCGCCCGTGAAGTGGGCGTCGAGCCAGTGCTCTTTGCGCTTGAACCGGGTCGGCGGGATGTTCGCGTAGTCGGCGGGTCCGGCAGCGCGCGTGAACAGTGTGCGGATGTCGAGGTCGTGGCCGTAGACGAACAGCTGCGCCATCGCCGCGATCATCGACTCGACTTCGTCTTGTTTGCGGGCCAGCGTCGGAATCAGCTGCGCGTCGTGCAGGCCCGCCGCAGCGGTGGTCAGGCCGACCTGCATGAGCGCCACCGGGTTCGGCGCGAGCTCCAGGAACGTGGTGTGCCCGTTGTCGACGGCGTTGCGGATGCCGTGCGTGAAGTACACGGAGTGCCGCAAGCCCTTCTTCCAGTAGTCGACGTCGTGGATCGTCTGGCCGGGGCGGATGAAGTTGCCCTCGTGCACGGTCGAGTAGTAGCCGGTGGTGATCGGCCGGGGCTGAATGCCCACCAGCTCAGCCGCGAGCTCGCCCAGCAGGGGATCCATCTGCGAGGTGTGGCTGGCACCCTTGGTCTGGAACTTGCGCGCGAACTTGCCTTCCTTCTCGCAGCGCTCGATGATCGCGTCCACCTGATCCGGCGGGCCGCCGATCACCGTCTGGCCCGGTGCCGCGTAAACGCACACCTCGAGGTCCGGGAAGTCGGAGAACACGGTCTTGATCTCGTCGGCGGAGTACTCGACGAGCGCCATCAACCGGATGTACTCGCCGAACAGCATCGCCTCGCCCTCGCCCATCAGATGCGCGCGCGAGCAGATGGTGCGCGTGGCGTCCTCCAGTGACAGGCCGCCGGAGAAGTAGGCGGCGGCCGCCTCGCCGAGCGACTGCCCGACTACCGCGGCCGGCTTGGCCCCGTGGTGGCGGAGCAGCTCACCGAGGGCCACCTGGATGGCGAAGATGACCAGCTGCACTTTCTCGATCGGCAGCTCGGTGGTCTCGTCGCTGTAATCGACCGCGTCGTCGAGGATGAGCTCAAGGATCGAGTGTCCGCGCTCTTCTTGGACCAGCGCGTCGACCTTGTTGATCCACTCGGCGAACACCTCGTTGCGCAGGTACAGGCTCTTGGCCATCTTGCGATGCTGCGCACCGAAACCGGCGAGCACCCACACCGGCCCGTTGGTCACCGGACCGTCGGCGGTGAACACGTTGGGCCGCTGCTTGCCGTCGGCGATCGCGCGCAAGCCGGCGATGGCCTCGTCGTGATCGTGGGCCAGCACCACCGCACGCGAACGGCCGTGGTTGCGGCGCGACAGCGCCCGGCCGATCGACTCCAGCGACGACGCCCGGCCCTCCTCCGACTCCATCCAGTCGGCCAGCTCGGCAGCCGCGGCGCGCTTGCGCGACGTCAGGAACGCCGACACCGCCAGCGGGATCGCGGGAGCCGGCGGCGGTGACTCCTCCAGCTGCTGCAGCGCAATCTCCTTGAGCCGCAACGCTTCTTCCGTGAGCCCGGGCAGTTCGCGTTCTTCGTCGGCCGTGCTCGCGGACACCCCGTAGAAATCCGGTTCGTCCTCGTCGTCTTCGATGAGCACGCCGCCGACGTAGACACCCGTCTTCTCGGCGGGCTTCTCCTCGACCACCGGCTCGGGGTCAGGCTCCTTCTCGATCACGTCGCGGGGCAGCACCTCGCGCAGCACCAGGTGCGCGTTGGCGCCGCCGAATCCGAAGCCGGACACGCCGGCGATCGCGTAGCCGGAATACCGCGGCCAGTCGGTGACGGTGTCGGCGACCTTCAGCCGCACCGCGTCGAAGTCGATGTACGGGTTGGGACCGGCGTAGTTGATCGACGGCGGCAGCTTGTCGTGCGACAGCGCCAGCGCGATCTTGGCCAGGCTGGCCGCACCCGCGGCCGATTCGAGGTGCCCCACATTGGATTTCACTGCGCCCAGCAGCGCGGGCTTGTCGGCCGGTCGCCCCTTGCCGACGACGCGGCCCAGCGCCTCGGCCTCGATCGGGTCGCCGAGGATGGTGCCGGTGCCGTGCGCCTCGATGTAGTCGACGGTGCGTGGGTTGATGCCCGCGTCCTTGTAGGCCTTGCGCAGCACGTCGGCCTGCGCGTCGGGGTTCGGTGCCAGCAGACCGTTTGACCGGCCGTCGTGGTTGACCGCGCTGCCGGCGATCACCGCGAGGATCTGGTCGCCGTCGCGGCGGGCGTCGTCGACGCGCTTGAGCACGAGCATGCCGCCGCCCTCGGCGCGCGAATAGCCGTCGGCGTCAGAGGAGAACGACTTGATCCTGCCGTCGGCCGCCAGCACGCCGCCGACCTCGTCGAAACCGATGGTCACCATCGGGGTGATCAGCGCGTTGACGCCACCGGCCAGGGCCACGTCGCACTCGCCCGCCCGCAGCGCCTGCACCGCCTGGTGCGCTGCCACAAGCGAACTCGAGCACGCGGTGTCGACGGCCACTGACGGGCCGCGGAAGTCGTAGAAGTACGACACCCGGTTGGCGATGATGCTGCTCGCTGTGCCGGTGATCGCGTACGGGTGCGCGACGGTGGGGTCGGACACCGCAAGGAAGCTGTAGTCGTTGTTGGACGAGCCGATGTAGACGCCGACGCTCTGACCGCGCAGGCTCGAAGCCGGGATGCGCGCGTGTTCCAGTGCCTCCCAGGTCAATTCGAGCGCCATGCGCTGTTGCGGGTCGAGGTTGTCGGCCTCCATCTTCGACAGCGCGAAGAACTCCGAGTCGAAGCCCTTGATGTCTTTGAGGTAGCCGCCGCGGGTGCGGGCCTTGGCCACCCGCTCGGCGATGCGCGGCTCTTCGAGGAATTCCGACCAGCGGCCCTCGGGCAGGTCGCTGATCCCGGAGCGCCCCTCCAGGAGCGCCTGCCACGTTTCCTCGGGGGTGTTCATGTCTCCCGGGAAGCGGGTGGACAGCCCGACGATCGCGATGTCGGGCACGTCGCGCTCGCGTGACCAGTCCTCGTCCTCGTCGACGTCCTCGGCTTCCGGCTCTCCTTCGATGATGCGCGCCGCCAGCGACTCGATGGTCGGGTGCTGGAACGCGACCGTTGCCGACAGCGTCACCCCGGTGAGGTCCTCGATGTCGGCGGCCATCGCGACCGCGTCGCGCGACGAGAGCCCCAGTTCCACCATCGGGGTGGTTTCGTCGATGGCGTCCGGGGATTGGCCGGTGGCGTTGGCCACCCAGTTGCGCAGCCAGGTGCGCATCTCTGCGACGGTCTCAGGCCGGCCGCTTGCGGAGGAATCGCCGTGGGGCGTGTCGGGAATCTCGTTGTCTGTCATGCCGATTCGAGGGGTTAGTCCGCGTCGCGGGACGCGACAATCGGGGCGTCGTCGGGGAACGAGTTGGGCGAGGCGGTGCCGCCGCGAAGGCTGCCGTCGATGTAGGCGGCCCGGCAGGCGCGGCGGCCGATCTTGCCGCTGGAGGTTCGCGGGATTGTGCCCGCCGGCATCAGCAGCACGTCACGCACGGTCACGCCGTGGCGCACCGCGATCGCCGCGCGGATGTCGTCGGCGACGGGCTCGACCTCGATCTTGTGCGAGCCGGGCGCCCGTTCGGCGACGATCACCAGTTGTTCGGAGGTGTCCTCCGGGTCGTACTTCAGCCCGGCGTGCGGATTGTCGAACACCTGCTGCGGCAGCTGGTTGGCCGGCACCGAGAACGCCGCCGCGAAGCCCGGCCGGATCGCCCGGGTGGCCTCCTGCGCGGTGTACTCCAGATCCTGCGGATAGTGGTTGCGGCCGTCGATGATCACCAGCTCCTTGATCCGGCCGGTGACATAGAACTCGCCGTCGAGGAACGCGCCGAGGTCCCCCGTGCGCATCCACATCGCGTCGTCGGGCGCGCCTTCGGCGTGCGACGGGTTGGTGCGCGACTTGAGGATGTTCTTGAACGTCTCGCGGGTTTCCTCTTCCCGGTTCCAGTAGCCGGAGCCGACGTTGTTGCCGTGCACCCAGATCTCGCCGATCTGGCCGTCAGGCAATTCGCTGGCGGTGTCCGGATCGACGATCACCGCCCACTCGTCGAAACCGATCTTGCCGCACGATACCTGTGGCACCGCGTTGGGCGAACCCTCCGGCACCTCGACCAGTCGGTCTTTGACCAGCTCGTTGCGGTCGACGTTGATGATCTTCGGCGCCTGGTGCGGAATCGTCGTCGACACGAACAGCGTGGCCTCGGCCATCCCGTACGACGGCTTGATGGCCGACGGCTCCAGCCCGTACGGCGCGAACGCCTCGGTGAATTTGCGCATCGACGCCTGCGACACCGGCTCGCTGCCGTTGAGAATGGTCTGCACGTTGCTCAGGTCGAGTTCCTCGCCGTCCTTGGGCAGTCCGCGGCGCGCAGCGTGCTCGAACGCGAAGTTGGGCGCGGCCGACACCACGCGGCCGCGGTCGTCGCCCTTGACGCCGAGCTCACGCATCCAGCGGATGGGCCGACGGACGAACGCGGCCGGGGTCATGAACGTCATGTGCCGGCCCAGAATCGACGGCAACATGATCGTGATCAAGCCCATGTCGTGGAAGAACGGCAGCCACGACACTCCGCGGTCGCCCTCTTCGAACTCCAGCGCGGTCATCACCTGCGCGATGTTGGTGGCCACCGCAAGGTGGGTGATCTGCACACCGGCCGGGCTGCGGGTCGAGCCCGACGTGTACTGCAGATAGGCGATGGTTTCCTCGGTGGGAGTGTCCGGCATCACCCAGGTTTCGGCGACCTCGTCGGGCACCGCGTCCACGGCGATGATGCGCGGACGCTCCTTGGCCGGGCGCTTGTGGAAGAACTTGCGGACGCCTTCCGCGGCGCCGGTGGTGGTCAGAATCGTCGAGGGGGTGCAGTCGTCGAGCACTGCGTGCAAGCGCCCGACATGACCGGGCTCGGCCGGGTCGAACAGCGGAACGGCAATACGGCCCGAGTAGATGGTGCCGTAGAACGACGTCAGGTAGTCGAGGTTCTGCGGGCAGAGGATCGCCACGCGGTCGTTCGGTTCGGTGACCTGCTGAAGGCGTGCGGCGATCGCACGGCTGCGCGCGGAGAACTGGCCCCACGTGATGTCGCGTTCGACGCCGTCGCGCTCGGTGGAAAAGTCCAGGAACCGGTAGGCCAGGTGGTCGGCGCGGATGCCGGCCCACCGCTCCACATGCCGGGGGATGCTGGCGCCGTGCGGGAAGCTGAGTCGTCCCGTCTTCTTGTCGATGAACGGGTTCACCCAAATCGGCACGTTCCACTCTCCTGTCGAAGCACACGCGGGGTCTGTTGTCGCTTCAAGCGGGCCGGCCATGGATCGGCTGGCGCTCCGCCGCGAAACCCCAAACCTTAAAGATCGTACAGAGGTCGGAGCGTCCGCCGCCGTCGCGTGACCCGCCGTTCACCGCCGTTGCCGCTCTTAGTTATTTCTTAATGTTAGGGGACGGCTGGTCGGCGGACCAAATCGCCTGCCCGTTCACGTCGTGAATGTTGCGAATCTGTGCTATGTCCGCAGTCTTCGCGCAAGCGGCTCATCCCATCCGCAGTCTTCGCGCAAGCGGCTCATCCCCATCCGCAGTCTTCGCGCAAGCGGCTCATCCCCATCCGCAGTCTTCGCGCAAGCCTTCAGCCTCATCGCGTTTTCGGCGCGCTGTTGATCACATCGGCTGCCCAGTCGCGCGTCCAGTCCGTCGCCGAATGTCCATCGAGGTTCCAGTACTCCGTCGTGGCGTACTTCGCGTGGACCGGCTCTCCCGCCGCGCCGAGCAGTGTTTGCAGCGTGCCGGGCAGGTTCAGCACGTTGAACGCCCCGGCCGGCGCGGCGCAGATCAGATCGCCCTCGGCGCAGATCTCGTTGACGCGGTCGTTGAGCTCGCCGAAACCGCCGTCGCGTGGGCCGGTCATCGTGATGCCCGACGGGATGAACGGCATGCCCTTCAGCGTGATCTCCGCGCCCTCGCCCGGCGGGTTGGGCCCGACGTCGCGGCCGACGCCGGGCTGGCGGCGCCCGTCGGCAATCAGCGTCACGCCCAGCACCCGGCTCGCGTCGATCGGACCGCGGCCGTTGCCGATGTCGCTGGCGATGTCGCCGCCGATCACCGCTCCTTGCGAGAAGCCGACGATCACGAAGTTGGTCCGTGGACACCGGTCGGCTATGTCGGCGATCGCCTTGCGGGTGACCTCGGTGCCCTGCTTGCGGCTGTCGTCGTAGCTGACCTCATTGTCACCGGACAGCGGCCGGTGGAACTGAGCGATGTAGGCAACCGTGTACACCTGCAGCCGGTCTGAGCCGAACTGCGCGCTCAGTGGACGAGTCACGTTCAGCAGCAACGCATTTGGGAACTGCGTGGGGTTGACGGGGTCTTGCTGCGGCGACGACTCCCAGGTGCCGGGAATGGACACCAGCTGCACGTCGGGACAGCCGGCGCCCTGCACCGAAGGCCGTGGCCGCAGCAGCACGAACACGACCACCGCCACCACGGCAGCCAGCACAAGCACGCCGACGAGCGCGATCACCAGGCGGCGGCGCCGCCGATTCGTACCCGCCATCGTCAGCCGTGCTTGGGATGCGGGGCCGCGTCGATCTTGGCCACCGCCCAGTTACGCGTCCACACCGTGGCCGGCTGGCCGTCGGAGCTCCAGAACTGCGTGGTGTTGTACAGCGCGTGCACCGGCTGGCCCGCGCCGCCGGCCAGCACGTCGAGCGTGGAGGGCAGGTTCGTGATGTTGAACGCTTCTTCGGGTGCCGCGCAGATCAAATCCCCCGGTGCGCAGATTTCGTTGACACGGTCGTTGAGCGCCCCGAAGCCGCCCGGTCGCGGGCCGGTCATGGTGAGCCCGAACTCCGACAGCAACGGCACCTCGTGCAACGTGATCTCGGCGCCCTGCCCCGGCGGCGTCGGCGGCACGTCTTGGCCGACGCCGGTCTGGCGGCGCCCGTCGGCGATCAGCGTCACCCCGAGCACAAGGTCCTCGTCGACGGGTCCGCGGCCGTTGCCGATGTCACTGGCAATGTCACCCGCGATCACCGCGCCCTGCGAGAAGCCGACGATCACGTAGCTGGTCAGTGGGCAGCGGTTGGTCATGTCGGTCAGCGCCCGCACCGCGTTGTCCATGCCCTCTTTGCGGCTGTCGTTGTAGCTGATCTGGTTGTCCCGGGAGAACGGATTGTGGAACTGAGCGGTGTAGGGCACCGTGTACGTCTGGACCCGCGCGCCGCCGAACTGATCGGCGAGTGGCCGAGTTACGTTGAGCAGCAATGCATTTGGGAACTGCGCTGGATTCAGCGGATCCTGCTGCGGCGACGACTCCCACGTGCCGGGAATCGACAGCAGCATCACGTCGGGGCAGCTGGCGTCCTGGAACTCCGGGCGCGGCTTCTTCGGCCCGGCCGAGGTAGTGGGCGGTTGCGCGTTGGGCGGTGTGGACGGTTGGGGCGCCGAGGGTTTGGTGGCCCGCTGCATGACCACCATCAGGACGAGCCCCAGCGCCACCACCACTGCCACCGCCCCGGCGGCAGCGAGCGCGAGGATGCGGTGGCGTTTCCGCCGATTGGTGTTGGCCATGGTCTCCTGCTAGCAGAGGCGTTCGGTCGCGATGCGAATGTATGTTGCGGTCGCGGTGTCGACGTCCGCCCCGGTGGGCGGCATGGAGGTGAGGTGGGCGTCGTGCACGTCGCTGGACACCAGCGGATGCACGTAATCCCACACCGCCTGCGGGCTCTGCCTCGCAGCGCGGGCTTGGCAGACGTAGGAGCCGATGGACAGCGCCAGCAGTTCACTGGACGGATGCACGCCACCGGCATCCAGCGCGTCCAGGTAGGCGCGCTGCTGATCGGTGACCGCCAGTTTGCGCTCGCTGCCGCTGGCGCCGGCCGACGGCTGCGCAGGCGCGGCGGGCTGAATTCCCGACGCCAGCGTGGTGGTCTCGTCGGCCGGCAGCGCGACGCTGGACATCAGGCTGTTGGAGGCCGAGCAACCCGACAGCACGGCGGCCGCAAGCGTCAGCGTCGCCATCGTCGAAGACCCGGCCACGCGCCTGGAGGTCGGTTGCACGTTTCCACGGTACCGGCTGAGCGGCGGCGGCCCGGGTGAGCAATCTCGCAGTTCGCCGCCGCGTCGTCAGCTACCTGATCGCGGCCACCAGATCCCCGGTCATCGCGGCGAGCTGCGGCCCCCAGCTAGACCAGTCGTGGTTGCCGCCGGCCGGGAAGTCGAAGTGCCCGTTGTGGCCGCCTACCTGGCGGTAGTGCTGGTAGAAGAAGCGGTTCATGCCTTGGGCCTGGTCGCAGTAGCCGATCATCGCGGGCTCGTCGCTGCACGTCAGCGTCTGGGGGCTGAACACCCACAGCCGGGTGTTGTTCTGCACCAGCAACGAGATGTGCACGTCGGGGTCATGCCACTTCCAGCGGCCGAGCTGGGGCAGGCCCCACATGTTGCGGGTGTCGACGCCACCGAATCGCATCAGCCCGTCGGTGATCGCGCCGTTTTCGGTGGTCCGAGACGGCGTGAGGAAGCCCGACATCGAGCCGGCGTAGCTGTACCGGTCGGGGTGGAAGGTGGCCATCGCCACCGCGCCGTAGCCGCCCTGCGCGGCGCCGACGATCGCGTGACCGTTGGGCGCCAATCCCTTGTTGGCGGCCAGCCAGTTGGGCAGCTCGTCGGCCAGGAAGGTCTCCCACTGGCGGCTGCCGTCCTGCTCCCAGTTGGTGTACATGCTGAACGCGCCGCTGGCGGGGGCGGCCACCGAGACGCCCTTGCCGGCCAGCGTGGTCATGGCATTGCCGACCGTGACCCAGTTGCTGACGGCGTCCCCGGCGTTGAACGCGTCGAGCAGGACGACCGCGTGCGGGCCGCCGGCGAGGAAGGCGACCGGGATGTCGCGGCCCATCGCCGCCGAGGGCACCATCAGGTACTCGACGGCGTCGGCTCTGGCGTTCGGTGAGACCGGGGCGGCGAACAGGCCGATTCCGAGGATGGCTGCGGCCAACACGCGGAACAGCACCCCTGCAAGCTTCATAGCCACCCTCCCTGCCGTCGCCGAATCCGCAACGTAGTGAACCACATCACGCCGACCCCGCGACACATAACTCCTGGCGCAGAAACGAGTAACGGCGACGACCGGATGGTCGCCGCCGCTACTCGATAGCGTGCTTCTACGCGGTGGGCGTAGCGCCCAGCACCCGCTGGATGTCGGGCTTCATCGCAGCCAGCTGCTGGCCCCAGTAGGCCCAGCTGTGCGTACCGGCCTCGGGGAAGTTGAACACCCCGTTCTTGCCGCCGGCGGCGATGTAGGCGTCCTTGAACGACTTGTTCGTCCGCAAGGTGAACCCTTCGAGGAACTTGGCGTTGAAGTCGCCGCCACCCAGCTCGTTGGGCTTGCCGTTGCCGCAGTACACCCAGATGCGGGTGTTGTTGTCGACGAGCTTTTGGACGTTGACCATCGGGTCGTTGCGCTTCCACGCCGGGTCGCTGGACGGGCCCCACATGTCCTCGGACTTGTAGCCGCCCGCGTCACCCATCGACAGGCCCACCAGCATCGGCCACCAGCCCTCGGACAGGTTCAAGAAGCCCGACAGGGAGGCCGCGTACGGGAACTGCTGCGGGTAGTAGATCGCCAGCGTCAGCGCCGCCGAACCGGCCATGGACAGACCGACCGCCGCGCTGCCGGTTGGCTTCACCTGGCGGTTGGCCGCCAGCCACGCCGGCAGCTCCTGGGTGAGGAACGTCTCCCACTTGTAGGTCAGGCAGCCGTTCTTGCCGCACGCCGGCTTGTACCAGTCGCTGTAGAAGCTGGACTGGCCGCCGACCGGCATCACCACGGACAGGCCGGACTGGTAGTACATCTCGAACGCGTTGGTCTCGATGTCCCAGCCGTTGTAGTCGTCTCGCGCCCGCAGGCCGTCGAGTAGGTAGACCGCCGGCGAGTTGGCGCCACCGCTTTGGAACTGAACGCGGATGTCGCGGCCCATCGCGGGCGACGGCACGTCCAGGTACTCGACCGGCAGACCGGGCCGGGAGAACGCACCCGCAGTCGCCGCGCCTCCGACGACGCCGACGAGGCCGGGCAGCAGCGCGGCCGCCACGGCGGCGACCGTCAGCCGGCGCGCCCAGCGGCCGCGCATCTTCTCAACGAACTTCATGAATATGTCCATCCCATCCTTTAGAACGCGCAACGACGGCGTCGGACGCCGTCGTGTCCCGGGTAGTCAACCACACCGTCGGTGCAGACCTGTAACCGTGAGCCTCGGGCTGACCCAGATGTGGGAATCGTCTCCCATGTAAGGCAGAGGCCGGTTCACGCCTTCCGTCGACATCCATTACGATGCTCACCGCGCCGTTGCGGTTTCCCCGACCCGAACGAAACCCGCAGCTCAGACGCTACGGGCCCGTCGCCGGTAAGCCAGTGTAAGGGGTGCCACGCAACGGCGGTTCACTCAACCCGCAGCGCAACAGCTCATAGCGCGGCACGCGGTCGATGCGGTAGCTCGTGAACTGATACGCGTGCACGACGTTGGACAAGAAGCGGCGTAGCGTCAGCGGTCCTCTGATCGACGTCAACACCGCGTCTGTGCTCGGGCATTTCAGGGCCGCTCTGGCTTGCCGGACCCAGTCCTCGTCGAGGTACGTCGGCAGATACGGGTGCTCCTCGAGCCACGGCCCCTCGGCCACCGCCCAGTCGGGGAACAGGTTCTTGTCGTGGCCGATCCGGGCGTCCTCCAGCCGCGCCGTGTGGGCTGCGAGCGGGTTCGCCAATCCGATCTGGTCGATCACGCGCACGTCCAGGCCGACATTCATGCCCAGCATGCCGAGATTGGTGAAGAACACCGTGTGCGGGCCGGGCTTGGGCGGATTCGGGCCCAACGCCACCGGATCGGCCGGGACGACGTCCCACTGCGTGTAGTTGCCGGACGGCAGCAGTAGCGCGCCGTCCGGGGTGTTCTCGATTGCCTCCAGCACCGCCCGCATGCGCGGATAGTCGAGGTAATCGGCGGCCGTCAGCGGATGGGCGTGACCGGTGGCCTGCGCGTAGAACCGCCGCTCGTCGACGATCCCCGTGTAGGTGACCCGGGTGGCGTCGGCACCCATGCCCGGCGAATTGGCTGCCCACAGCGACCAGCCCACAATCGCCAGCCACACCGCGGCCGTGGCCCCGGCCAGCACCGTGCCGGTCTCGCGGGACAGGCGCAACCGGTCGGGCAGCACCAGCGGGATCACCGCGACAGGGGCCAGCAGACAGAACATCGGCGTCAGCAACACCCGCCCGTGCATGAAGTCGCCGCCCTGCCGAATCCAATAGAGCGCTTGCAGCAGCCCGCTGACGACGATGAGGACGACGACGGCGGCCGGGCTCTGCACCAACCGGGCGGCGCGGCTCCGGGGCTCGGTGTCGCCGTCGTTCACCCACCAGGCGCGGCTGCGGCCCGCGAGCACCAACACCGCCAGCCCGACCGTCAGGACCGCCGGGATCCACAGCGCGTACGGCCCGTTGAAGTTGGCCAGATAGACGAAGCCCTGCGACCACTTCTTTCCTGAGGCGTCCTTGGCCAGCGCCGTGCCGGGCACTAGCAGCGCGTAGTAGCCCATCCGGAAGATCTGGTAAGCCACCGGCAGCAGGCCGCCCGCCCCGACAATCAGCACCCGCACGCCCCAGTCGCGCGCGGCGATCAGCATCATCACCAGCGCCAGACCGCCGATCAATGCGAGCTCCGGACGGACCAGCACCGAGAGCCCCGCGACGAACGCCAGCGCGGCAGTGAACCCGCGGCCGGTCTGCTTCTGCTGACCCCAGCACACCAACATCCACCACAGCAGCCCGAGATACGCCAGCACCAAACCGTTTTCCAGACCGGAGGTGGCGAAGTCGCGCGCCGGCGGCACCGCGATGTACACCAGCGCACCGGCCGGCAGCAGTAAGGCCCGACGCCCGAGCAGTCCCGGCGCGTAAAGCCGTGCGGTACCGACCATCACGAAGACCATGCCCAGCACGGACAGCGTCAACGCCAGCACCAGCGCGACGTACTCCAACCGCACCGGGCCGCCGACGAGCGCACCCAGATACACCAGATACGTCCACACCGTAGACGTGTTGGCCTCTACCCGTTCCCCGACGTTGAACACAGGGCCATTGCCCGCCAACAGGTTTCGCACTGTGCGCAGCACGATGAGCCCGTCGTCGGCGATCCAGCGCCGCTGCCACGCGCCCCAGCCGAACAACACGGCGACCACCACCACGCTGACCCACAAGCTCGCCTGCGCGGTCAGCTCCAGCCGACGCGCGCTAACGGACGAAGACGGCCGCACCAACTGTCCCGATCCACAGCAATGCCAGGAACTGCAAGACCCGGTCGCGCAACGCGATCTCTTCCGGTTCGCCGGCCATGCCGCCGTCGACATCCACTGCGTAGCGCAGGATCGCGATGGTGAACGGGATCATCGAGATCACCCACCACGAGCCGGAGCCGCCGTCGCGCTGGAACGCGAACAGCCCGTAGCACAACACCACCGCGGTCGCCGAAAGCGTCCACACGAACCGCAGATAGGTTCCGGTGTAGCTCTCCAGCGACTTGCGGATCTTGGCGCCGGTGTGTTCGGCCAGCTGCAGCTCGGCATAACGCTTGCCGGCCACCATGAACAGCGAGCCGAACGCCATCACGAGCAAGAACCATTGCGACAGCGGGATCTTCGCGGCGGCGCCACCGGCGATCGCGCGGATGAGATACGCCGACGAGACGATGCAGATGTCAAGCACCGCTTGATGTTTCAAGCCGAAGCAGTACGCCAGCTGGATCCCGATGTAGACGGCCATCACGATCGCGAGGTCCGTGTTGACGAACACCAGCGAAATCACCAGCGACGCGGCACCGAGCACCACCGCCAGGGTGTAGGCCAGCCACTCCGGCACCACGCCGGCCGCGATCGGCCGGAACCGCTTGGTGGGGTGCTGACGGTCGGCGTCGACGTCACGGACGTCGTTGACCAGGTACACCGACGAGGCCGCCATGCAGAACACGACGAATGCGATCGCCACGTCGACCAGCACGCCGCGGTAGTCGTACTTGACGTCGCCGCCCAGCGCCGCCAGCGGTGCGGCGAACACCAAGACGTTCTTCACCCACTGGCGAGGCCGGATCGCGCGGATCAGGCCGGCGATCAGGTTGTCGGGCGGCCGTGTCACCTCTGGCGCTTGCTCGCTCATGCGCTGTTCCCGATCTTCTTGAAAACCTGTCCGACCACTGCGCCGACCGCCACCCCGGTCAGCACGTCGCTGGGGTAGTGCACCCCGAGCACCATGCGCGACAACGCCATCGGCGGAACCAGCAGCACCGGCAGCGGCAGACCCGTCAGCGGTGCCATCAACACTGCGGCCGCGGTGGTGGAGGTGGCGTGCGCCGACGGAAAGCTCAGCACGCTGGGAGTGCCGACGTTCACCGCGACCGCGGGATGCGCGGGACGACGCCGACGCACCACCCGCTTGATCAGAACCGCGGCGGCGTGCGCGACGAACGCACCGGCACCGGCGAGCAGCCACTCACGGCGACGCTGCGGTTGCGCGACAGCGCCGGCAGATGACAGCACCAGCCAGCCGGCGCTGTGCTCGCCGAAGTGCGACATCGCGCGGGCCACCGCGACCACGCCCGGGCGCGCGAGCGCGGACTGCACGGCCACCAGCGCGGCCACTTCGCCCCGGGGTTGGTCAACCATTGCTGCTCACCGCGGGCAGAAGGACCGATTCCCAATTCTGGGTGCTGGTCAGCATCGGCAGCGCGTCCCGGTACACCCGGCGCATCTCGTCGAACCGACGGGCCAGCGTGCGCTGCCGGCGCACCGACTGGCGCAGCAGTGAGAACATCTTTCGCCGGTCCCGCTGCCGGTAGACCACCCCGCGGCTGTCGGCGGTGGTGACGGTCACGCCGTCGACGTTGCACAGCAGAAACCATCGCGAGTCCTGGGTGGGCACGTTCAGCTGGGGCCGCTGGTGATGTGCGGGGTCGGCCTTTGTCAGCTGGTGCAGGATGCCGTGGGCCAGCCGAATTGCTTTGGCGGGGGCGGTTTTCGGCTCGGCGACTCGGCCCACCATGCCCGACGGCGGCGGCAGCGCGGTCGCCGAGGGCAGCACCACCGCGTCGGGATACTGGCGGCGGATCTGATGCACGGCAGGCAACGCCGATTCCAGGATCGAGAAGATGTGCTCAGGGCCCGCGAGGAAGTCGTCGATCGCCTTGTTCTGGATCGCAACGGTCGAATACTCAAGGCAAAGAAGGTGTTTCAGCGTGGCTTTGAGCATGCTGCGTAACAGCCCGCGCACGTCGCCGTCCCAGTGCAGAGCCGCGACCACCAGGCGGTTGCGCAGATGGAAGTACGCCTGCCAGTCGATGGCGTCGTCCTTGTCGCTCCAGGCCATGTGCCAGATCGCGGTGCCCGGCATGGTCACCGTGGGGTAGCCGTGCTCGGCGGCGCGCAGTCCGTAGTCGGCGTCGTCCCACTTGATGAACAGCGGCAGCGGCTGGCCCAACTCGTCGGCCACCTGTCGCGGGATCATGCACATCCACCAGCCGTTGTAGTCGACGTCGATGCGACGGTGCAGCAGCTTGCTGTCAGGGTGATTGCCGCGCAATGGTTTCCGGGCGAAGTCGTGGTCATACTTGGCGTGCGGTGCGTGCGTCCACATGAACGTGCCGCGGTCGACCACCTCGCCCATCACGTGCAGGTGCGACGGGTCTTGAAGATTGAGCATCTGCCCACCGACGAGCGTCGGCGTTTTCGCGAACCGGTTCATCGCGAGCGCACGCAGTACCGAGTCGGGCTCGATGCGTACGTCGTCGTCCATGAACAAGATCTGTTGGCAGTCGGTGTTTTTCAGCGCCTCGTACATCACTCGGCTGTAGCCGCCGGAGCCACCCAGGTTGGGCTGGTCGTGGATCGACAGGCGCTGGCCCAACGCAGCGGCGGCTTCGGCGAAGCCCGGGTGGTCACGCACCTTTGCGGTGCCCTGATCCGGCACGATAACTGCACCGATAACGTTGTCCACCAACGGGTCTGACGTCAGTGCCCGCAGCGACTGCACGCAATCGGCCGGCCGGTTGAAGGTGGGAATGCCGACCGCGATGTTCGCGACGCCGGGCGCGGGCACGGGCGCGAACCAGCCCGCGCTGTGCAGAGTGACCGCGCTATCGGTGGTGATGTCGAACCAGATCCAGCCGCCGTCCTCGAACGGGCCCAGGTCGATCTCGAATTCGACGGTCCGCTGATCGCCGGAGAATTCACGGCCTTCGACGTAGATCCGTGCGCCGGTGGCCTTGCTCCGATACACGTCGACCCGGCCCGTGCCGCTCAGCTCGGCGCGCAGCACCACCGACGTCAGCGTGGACCAGCGTCGCCAGTAGCTGGCCGGAAAAGCGTTGAAATACGTGGAGAACGACACTTCCGACTCGCTGCCGATCTGCAACGCGGTGCGGCTGGCGGCGTGTGCGCGGCGGGCGTTGGTGGCCGACTCTTCGATGTAGAGCTTGCGCACATCCAGAGGCTCGCCGGGGCGGGGCAGGATGACGCGGGCCAGCAGGCTGACGGCCTTGGTCATTCCCCGGCGCTTTCGGCAAGTGGCGTGCCATCGCGCAGGTGCGGGGCTAGTACGTTGTCGAACATGGACAGCGCGCTGGCGATCGCCATGTGCATGTCGAGGTATTGGTAGGTGCCCAGCCGACCGCCGAAAAGCACCTTGGCCGTAGCGGTTTCGGCTTTCGCACGGGCGCGGTATGCGGCCAGCAGCGAACGGTCGCCGTCGGCGTTGATCGGATAGTAGGGCTCGTCGTCGTCCGCGGCGAACCGCGAATACTCGCGCACAATCACGGTCTTGTCGGCTGGATAGTCGCGCTCCGGATGGAAGTGGCGGAACTCGAGGATCCGGGTGAACGGCACGTCGATGTCGTTGTAGTTCATCACCGGAGTGCCCTGGAAATCACCGATTTCGAGCACCTCGGTCTCGAAATCCAAAGTGCGCCAGCCCAATCGGCCCTCGGCGTAGTCGAAGTAGCGGTCCAGCGGCCCGGTATAGACCACCGGCGCGTCGGGACTGGCCGCCCGCAGTTCGTCGCGCACGTCGAACCAGTCGGTGTCCAGACGCACCTCGATGCGCTCGTCGGCGGCCATGTTCTGCAGCCACGCGGTGTAGCCGTTGACGGGCAGCCCTTCGTAGGTGTCGTTGAAGTAGCGGTTGTCGAAGGTGTAGCGCACCGGCAGCCGGGTGATGTTGCCGGCGGGCAGCTCCTTCGGGTCGGTCTGCCACTGCTTGGCGGTGTAGCCCTTGATGAATGCCTCGTAGAGCGGGCGGCCGATCAGTGAGATCGCCTTCTCTTCGAGGTTCTGCGCGTCGGCGGTGTCGATCTCGGAGGACTGCTCGGCGATCAGCCTGCGGGCTTCCTCGGGTGAGTAGTAGCGGCCGAAGAACTGCGACACCAGACCCAGACCCATGGGGAACTGGTAGGCCTGACCGTTGTGCATCGCGAACACGCGGTGCTGATAGCCGGTGAACTCGGTGAATTGGTTGACGTAATCCCACACTCTCTTGTTGGAGGTATGGAAGAGGTGGGCACCGTACTTGTGCACCTCGATGCCGGTCTGTGGTTCGGGCTCCGAGTAGGCGTTGCCGCCGATGTGCGGCCGCCGTTCGACGACCAGCACCCGCTTGCCCAGTTGAGTAGCCACCCGTTCGGCGATCGTCAGGCCGAAGAATCCGGAGCCGACGACAAAGAGGTCGAAGGGCCCGGAGGCCACGCGGTCGACATCACGTGAGGTCATCGGCAGCTAGGGTATCGGACCTTCACTCCCAAACCATTTCGCCAGGCTGCAGCGGTCGACGCGGGCAGGTCGCGATTGCCTTACGATTCCGTCTCGTCACTCTAATCACAAGATTCACATCCGTACCATCGGGAACGTTGGTATTGGCGGGTCGGCGCAAGTCGTCGTCCGCGGGTGCTGACCCGTAGTTGCACCTACTACGCCGACGATTTGTTGTCCAGATTGAGGAGACTTCCGTGCCGAACAGACGCCGACGCAGGCTCTCCACAGCCATGAGCGCGGTCGCCGCCCTGGCCGTGGCAAGTCCATTCGCAGTGACCGCTGTGTCTGAATTGACCGCGCAGAGTGCGCCCGCCCCCCAGCAGCACGACTTCGTGCAGGCGGCGATGGTGACCGATCTGCCCGGGGAGATCATGTCCGCGCTGCAGTCCAGTCTGTCGCAGTTCGGGATCGTGGTGCCCAACATGTCCGGCATCCTGGGCTCGAGCAGCACGCCGTCGGCGTCGCCTCTGACGTCGCCGGGCGCGCTCACCGCCACGCCAGGCAGCTTGACCGCGCCGGGGCTGACGGCGACGACGCCGGGCCTGACCGCGCCGACACCCGGTCTGACGACGCCGACGCCGGGGCTCACGGCGCCCGCGCCCGGCCTCACCGCTCCTACTCCGGGACTCACCACTCCGACGGCACCGATCACGTCGCCCCAGTCGGTGCTCGGTGACGCCGCGCTGGCGAACCCGACGCTGACTCCCGGCGCGGCCACGGCCGCGACACCGGCGGGCACCGCGACGGTGACAACGCCCGGTCTGACCACTCCGTCGACCGGCTTGGCCCCGGCGCTGACCAGCCCGCTCGGCACCACGCCGGGGCTCACGGCGCCGCCGGGAGAGGTTCCGATCAGCGCACCGCTGGGCCCGGACCCGCTGAGCGGCACCTATCCCATCCTGGGCGACCCGTTGCTGGGCGCCGCGACGCCGGCCGCAGCGCCGGCCAGCGGAGGGCTGCTGTCGGATCTGTCCAACGCCGCGTCGCAGCTCGGCGCCAGCCAGGCGATCGACCTGCTCAAGGGCGTGGTGGTGCCCTCGATCATGCAGGCGATCAAGTCGGCAGCGCCTCCCGCTGCTCCGGCGCCGGCTCCCGCGCCGACCCCTTAAGACCGCCCGGCCAAACGGCACCGCAGAGAAGGCGAGCTCTGCGGTGCCGTTACCGTGCGCGTAACGGTGTGTCGTAACACTGGTAACAATTGGCACATACGTAACATCGGCTCGTGGGATGCCGCCCTGCGCCGTCGCTGCTGTTCACCGCAGTTGTGGCGACGGCCCTGCTGCTGCCGTGGGCGATCAGCGGCGTGCCGGGCGAGCAGCCGGCCAAGACACCGCGAGCCGACGACACCGCGCTGGCCCAGCAGCCGCTGACCGACATCGGCGCCGGCGAGACGATTCACGACGTCAGCCAGGCGACGCCGTTTTCGTTGGTGGCGCTGACGGGCACAGACGCACACACCACGGCGAGGGTCCGCGCAAAGCGCCCCGACGGCAGCTGGGGCCCGTGGTACGACGCCGACACAGACGAGTACGCCGGTCCGGACGGGGCGGCCGCGCCGCGCGGCACCGAGCCGGTGTTCGTCGGGCGCACCACGGCCGTGCAGATCGCAATCAAACGCATGGCCGCCCCGGCGCCCGCGCCGAAGGCACCACCGCACGATCTCGGCTACATCCCCGCCAACGTCGAGCAGCCTTTCGGCCAGACCGTCAACGCGGTGCTGATCACGCCGCCGCAGGCACCGTCCGACCAGTTCGCCATCCCGACCGCCGTCACGCCGCCGGGGCAACCTCCGGCGATCATCGGTCGCGCGCAGTGGGGCGCCGACGAGTCGATGCGGTGTGGTCAGACGGTGTACGACAAGGGAATTCGCGCGGCGGTGGTGCATCACACCGCGGGCAGCAACGACTATTCACCGCAGGACTCGGCTGAGATCATCCGGGCGATCTACGCGTACCACACCCGGACGCTGGGCTGGTGCGACATCGCCTACAACGCACTGGTGGACAAGTACGGCCAGGTGTTCGAGGGCCGCACCGGCGGCATCACCAAAGCGGTCCAGGGCACCCACACCGGCGGCTTCAACGTCGACACCTTTGGCGTGGCGATGCTCGGCACCTTCGACGCGGTGCCGCCGTCTGCAATTCAGCTGCGCACACTCGCGCGGCTGATCGGCTGGCGAATGTCGCTCGACGGGGTCGACCCGCGCGGCACGGTGACGCTGACGTCGGCGGGCGGCGAATTCACCAAGTTCCCCGCAGGTGCACCTGCGACCTTGCCGACGATCTTCTCGCACCGCGACGTCGGCGCCACCGACTGCCCGGGCAACGCCGCCTACGCGGAGTTGAACCACATCCGCGACATGGCGGCCCGGTTCAACGACCCCCCTGGGCCGCAGGATCTGGCGGATTCGCTTCAGGGCGGCGCGATCTATGCGCGCTGGCAGGGGCTTGGTGGGATGAACAGCTGGCTGGGTCCGCCCACCTCACCTGAGTCACCGGCCGACGGGGGCGCCCGCTATGTGCGGTTCGCGCACGGCGCGGTGTACTGGTCGCCGCGCACAGGCGCCAATCCGGTCGGCGGGGCGATCTACGACGCGTGGGCCGAACTCGGGTACGAACGCAGCCCGCTGGGCTTGCCCACCAGCGGTGAGATCAGCGAGCCGCAATGGGTGGTGCAGAACTTCCAGCACGGCACGCTGAACTTCGACCGGGAGAGGCCGCGGGTCCTTCAGGTGATCGACGGTCTGGCCTACGAGGTGTCGCCGCCTCCGGCGACCGGGCCACCGCCGCAGCTGGAGCGGTTCAGCTCCATCAACCGGTAGGGCGTTTCGGCGTGGCTCGTGCCCATCCCGCTCGCTTGCCTGTTTGCTGGTAAGTAGAATTGGCACGTGGTAGATAGTCATTCAAGGTGCTTCAACTGCGGTGATGATGGTCCGGCAGAACAAGCCCGTGATTTGCTGGCTGCATTGAAGACCAGCGGATTGCCGGTCCCGGAGGAGTTCGGTTTCGATGTGTTGCACACCTTCTCGATGGACGGATTGACCGACCCTGGGGAAGAAGTGCACGTCTTAGCCAATGTCCGCGAACCGTCGGCGCGCTTCACTGAAGGCCTGCTGATCGCCTCTCGCGGGCGCGTCACGTCGCTATTGCTGGCCGGCAGTAACGGGACGGTTGGGTACGGCGTGGTGTTGACCGAAGACGACGCGGTGCAAGTGGGCCCGAGGCCCGGATGGTCGACGCGCGAGGAGTGGCTGGAGGTGGCGGTTGAGACGGCGGTGCGGATGTTGATGCGACGCAACGCGAGCCGGGATCCCGCCTTCCAGTACGACCGGGTCCGCGCCGACGAGCACCTAGCGTTGGTGGAATTCAAAACCCGCACAGGGTGTCCGATTCGGGTCCGTAGTTGGCGCGTCGCAGAAGTATCCGACGTGCCCGGGGTCGATGGCGCACGGATTGAGCTGTGGACCGGGATCGTGGCCGACGGTGTGATCACCTATTCCGCCATCGCGGCGGGGTACCGGCCCGACGGCAGCATCGCCGCGCTCGCGTGCATCGAGGGCATGCCGTCGGCGCAGGACATGGCGTTCCTCGGCGTCTTCACTTCCGACGGTTCTCACCGCAACTTAGGGCCGACGGTACCGGACGGCGACTTTCTCAGCACCGCAACGCCTTTGCTCGTTCCTTACCTCACCGCGCCGGATCAGTAAGTCCTCGGCTCAGCGCACAATGGTGCGCACCGTCAGGGCGGATTGCGATGAGGATGCTCCGGGGGCGCGGGCCAGTGGCGGTTGTGCACGTTGCATTTCCAGTGGCGCGGTAGCAGTGGGTGGCCGGAGCGAATTGGTTGGTGTCGCAACCTGTTTGAGCGTCTCTGCGGTGCCGGCAGGCGACCGGGTAGAAGGGCACCTCAGTTGTTGGTCGGTGGTGGTTGGGGTTGGAAGGGTTGGTACCACCACCACTGGGCGCGCTCACCGGTGGGTCCGGGGCAGGGTGGCACCGCGGGCGGGGGTTGGGTCGGCGGACGCGCCAGCGACCCTGCGTTGAGTGGTCGCCCGGCGTGGTCGGTGACGACGAGCGCGTCGGCGGGCCCGGTGATGGTGATCTGGCCGCGATGGTGCAGCCGGTGATGATGCGGGCACACCAACACCAGGTTCGCCAACTCGGTGGCGCCGCCGTCCTCCCAATGCCGAAGGTGATGGGCGTGCAACCCGCGGGTGGCCCCACACCCGGGCACCACACAGCTGCGGTCACGATGCTCGAGCGCGCGGCGCAGCCGCCGGTTGACCACCCGGGTGGTACGCCCGGCGCCGATGGGCTGCCCGTCGCGTTCGAACCACACCTCACAGGTGGCATCACACGACAAAAAGCGGCGCTCGGAATCCGACAACACCGGCCCCAGATGCAGCGCCGCGACACGGTCTTTGACATCCAGATGCATCACCACGGTGGTGTGCTGGGCGTGCGGGCGGCGCGCCACCTCGGCATCCCAGCCCGCCTCCACCAGCCGCATGAACGCCTCCGCGGTATTGGGCAGCGGCGGCGCCTGATCGCCGGCGCTGTCGCCGTGGTCGGATTTCCAGTCGCCGATCAACCCATCCAGATGTGACGCCAACGCGGCGTCGAATTTCGCCGCCTCATCGTGCGGAAGCCTGATCCGATAACAGCTGAACGCGTCGTTGGTGGTTTTGGTAATCGAGCGCTCCGGCTCGCGCCGTGGCTCGGGGTCGGGTTGGGGTCGCGGTTCGAGCTTGACCGCGGTGCGCAACTGGTTGACCGTCGCGACGCCGGCCAGCTGCGCATAATGCTCATCAGACCCCTCACCCGCGTGCGCGGCGATCACCCCGACCTGATCCAGCGACAGCCGGCCCTCCCGCAATCCCTGCACGCAGCGCGGAAACTCCTCAACGCGTTGCGCGACAGCAGCGATGGTGTGCGCGTTTCTCGATGACGTGCCCAGCTTCCAGGCCACCAAGGCCGGTACCGACCGCGCCCCGGTCGCACCCCACAGCCCGTCCCGGTCGATCTCGGCGACGATCTGCACGATCCGCCCGTCAATCGCATTACGCTGACCCGCCAACTCCGCCAACTCGTCGAACAACACCTCAAGACGCTGCGCAGGACTCACCGCAACAACGGCCGACGACGCGATCGAGGACATAACGACAGCATCGCACCCACCACCGACAAGTCGAGGCCACGAGCCACACCAAAGGTGTGTGTGATAAGGCCGGTCGGGGAAAGCCCTTGCCACTCAACGCTTTTCGAGGCGGAGCCGCTACGGCCACCACCGTTCGAGCACCCGCGCGACGCCGTCGTCGGCGTTGGTGGCCGTTACCTCGTTGGCTGCCGCAAGCACGTCGGGATGCGCGTTGCCCATCGCGACGCCGTGGCCCGCCCAGGCCAGCATCGGCACGTCATTAGGCATGTCGCCGAACGCGACCACGTCCTCGGCCGTGATGCCCAGCGGACGCGCCAGCTCCTCGATGCCGGACGCCTTGCTGATGCCCAGCGGCACGATCTCGACGAGCCCGTTGTCAGTGGAGTAGGTGATGTCCCCCTCGACGCCGATGTGCTGCGCCAGCACGGCCGCCATATCCGAACTTCGCGCGCCGGCCTTGCGTATCAACAGCTTCACCGCGGGCGCGCTCAGCAGATCGTCCAGCGACACCTCGGTGTTGTCGGGGTTCAGCCACGCGTGCTCGTAGCCCGGCGAGCTGACGAACTGCGGCGTCGCCGCGTCGTGCGCACTGCGGCCCACCCGCTCGACCGCCAGTCCCGCGCCCGGGATAACCCGGGTGGCGATCTCCGCCAGCGCCGCCAGCACATCCGTCGACAACGTCCGCGCCGAGACGATCCGGTCCCGGCTCGGGTCGTACAGCACCGCGCCGTTGGCACACACCGCCATCGGAGCGAACCCCAATGCGTCCACCACGGGGGCGATCCAGCGCGGCGGCCGGCCCGTCGCCAGCACGAACGTCGCGCCGTCCGACACCGCGGCCCGCACGACGTCGCGAGTGCGCGGCGACACCATCTCGTCCTGGTC
Organism: Mycobacterium sp. NGS35; assembly: GCF_059812855.1. Lineage (NCBI taxonomy): Bacteria > Bacillati > Actinomycetota > Actinomycetes > Mycobacteriales > Mycobacteriaceae > Mycobacterium > Mycobacterium sp. NGS35. The sequence continues at coordinate 99,532 of NZ_JCALDL010000010.1, read as the reverse complement.
CAAAAGCGTGCCGTCCACGTCGCTGGCGATCAACGCGGGCGGGTTCATCGGCCCTGACCCGCCGGTTTCTCCCGTTTCGCCGCCCGCTTCAGCGCGCGCCTCTGCGCGCGCTTCTCCCGCTTCTGCGCCCGTTCGGCCCGCGTGCGCGCCCGCTCCACCAGCTCCGCCTCGTCGAGCAACTTCGCTTCCTCGGGCGTCGGCGCGCTGCCGCCGAGCCGCCGGGGCACCCAGTACGCCCCGGCGGGGGCCGGATAGCCGATCTGCGCCCGCTGCAGCAACTCCGTCATCGCCTCACGCAGCGCGGCGTTGGTCTGCTCGACGCTGTCGGTGGCACGCAGCGGCCCGCCGACCATCGCCGTGATCGGCACCCGGTTTCGCAGCACCTTTCGCGGATGGTCTTTCGTCCACACCCGCTGCGCACCCCACACGATCATCGGGATGATCGGCACTCCCGCCTCGCGCGCCATCCGCGCGGCGCCGGTCTTGAACTCCTTCAGCTCGAAACTGCGGCTGATCGTCGCCTCCGGGTAGACGGCCACCAGTTCGCCGTCGCGCAGCATCTGCACCGCCTGCGCATAGGCGCTGGCACCGGCATGACGGTCGACCGGAATCATGTGAGTGTGCCGGATCAAGAACGCGACGAGCCTCACGTCGTTCATCTCGCTCTTGATCATGAACCGCAACCTGCGACCGCGCCGGTACGCGGCGATCGCCGCGGGCATCCAGTCGATGTAGCTGGTGTGGTTGATCGCGATCACCGCACCGCCGGTCTGCGGAATGTTCTCCAGGCCGTGATAGGTGACGCGGGGACCGATGGCCGCGACCGTGGTCGGGGTGATGAGCTCCAGCAGCCGAAAGACGGGCTCGGCCATGCGGTTACTCCACCTGTCCGGCCGGCCCGGGCTGCTCCTGAGGGCGGTGGTCGGATTCGCGCTCCGCGGCGCGGTGTCCTCTTGCAGCGCGGTTGGCTGCCCGCTGGGCGGCTTCCTGCGCATCCAGCCGGGCCGCCTCTGCCAGCGACGGCGCGCCGCCGCCCAGCCGGTGCGGAACCCAGAATTCGCCAGGCGGGTGCGGGCCGTAGTCGTCTTGAACCTGATGCAGTAGGTGTTGCATCCGCGAGTGCAGCAGCTTGGTCAGCTCCGCAGCCGGCAGCGTCGGCGCAATCGGCTCGCCCACCGCAACGCTGATGGGCACCTTCGGCCGCCACATCTTGCGCGGATGGTCTTTGGTCCAGATCCGCTGAGCGCCCCAGACGATGTGCGGAATGATCGGCACGTTGGCATCGAGGGCCATCCGGGCCGCCCCCGACTTGAGTTCTTTGATCTCGAAGCTGCGGCTGATGGTGGCTTCGGGGTAGACGCCAACGAGCTCGCCGGCCTTCAGCGCCTCGCAAGCCTTGGCGAACGACTCCGCGCCGCTCTCCCGGTCGACGGGAATATGGCGGAGCGCGCGCATGATCGGCCCGCTGACCTTGTGGTCGAACACTTCCTGCTTGGCCATGAACCGCACCTTGCGGCCCAGTCCCTGGCGGTACGCCGGCAGGCCCGCGAACGTGAAGTCGAAGTAGCTGGTGTGGTTGATCGCGATCACCGCGCCGCCCGTCGCAGGCAGGTTCTCGACGCCGGTGACCTTGAACTTCAGCCCCTGGATCTTCCAGATCAGGCGCGCCGCCTGAATGACAGTGGCGTAAACCGGTTCCACCCCGCCAACCCTAGTGCCCTCGTGCGCCGCACCGGCCGCGATGCCAGCTGCCAGTAAGCTCGAACCGGCACATCGTTGGCTGGTAAGGGGCTCGTAAGGGGGTTGTGTGCAGGTCACCAGCATCGGGCACGCCGGTTTCCGGCTGGACACCCGCGCAGGCAGCATCCTGTGCGACCCGTGGCTGAACCCGGCCTACTTCGGCTCCTGGTTCCCGTTCCCCGACAACAGCGCCCTGGACTGGGACGCTCTCGGCGACTGCGACTACCTCTACGTGTCGCATCTGCACCGCGACCACTTCGACCCCAAGAACCTGCGCGACCACGTCAACAAGGACGCCGTCGTGCTGCTGCCGGACTATCCGGTCGACGATTTGCGCCGTGAACTGGAGAAGCTTGGCTTCCACCGCTTCTTCGAGACGACGAACTCGGTCAAGCACACCGTCAGCGGACCCAAGGGTGACCTCGACGTGATGATCATCGCGTTGCGGGCGCCCGCCGACGGGCCGATCGGCGACTCGGGTCTGGTGGTCGACGACGGCGAGACGGTCTGTTTCAACATGAACGACGCCCGGCCCGTCGACCTCGATGCCCTGCACGCCGACTTCGGCCACGTCGACGTACACATGCTGCAGTACTCCGGCGCGATCTGGTACCCGATGGTCTACGACATGCCGGCACGGGCCAAGACGGCGTTCGGCGTGCAGAAGCGCCAGCGCCAGATGGACCGCTGCCGCCAGTACATCGAACAGGTGGGGGCGACGTGGGTGATCCCGTCGGCGGGTCCGCCCTGCTTCCTGGACCCCCAACTTCGCCATCTGAACGACGACCACGGCGACCCCGCGAACATCTTCCCCGACCAGATGGTGTTCCTGAAGCAGATGCACGCGCACGGCCACGACCGCGGGCTGCTGATGATACCCGGCTCGGAAGCGAGTTTCACTGGGCCGCAACTCAATTCGCTTCGCCACCCGTTACCCGACGACCAGGTGGAGGCCATCTTCACCACCGGTAAGGCTGCCTACATCGAAGACTACGCGCAGCGGATGGCGCCGGTGCTGGCCGCTGAGAAGGCCGGCTGGGCACCGGCAGAGGGAGAACCGCTCCTGGAGCCGCTGCGCGCTCTGTTCGAGCCGATCATGAGCCAGAGCGACCAGATCTGCGACGGAATCGGGTATCCGGTGGAGCTGCGCCTCGGACCCGAAACCGTGGTGCTGGACTTCCCGAAAAGGGCCGTGCGCGAGCCTGTTCCGGACGAAAAGTTCCGCTACGGGTTCGAGATCGCGCCGGAACTGGTGCGCACGGTGCTGCGAGACGGTGAACCTGACTGGGTGAACACCATTTTCTTGTCGACGCGCTTTCGGGCCTGGCGGGTCGGCGGCTACAACGAGTACCTGTACACGTTCTTCAAATGTCTCAGCGACGAGCGCATCGCCTACGCCGACGGCTGGTTCGCCGAGGCGCATGACGACACCGCATCGATTGTGCTGGACGGCTGGGAGATGCAGCGCCGGTGCCCACACCTGAAGGCCGATCTGTCGAAATTCGGTGTGGTGGAAGGCAACACACTTACCTGCAACCTACACGGGTGGCAATGGGATTTGGCGACCGGTCGCTGCTTGACCGCACGCGGCCACGAGCTGCGCTGCGCACGGGCATGACGAATCCACTGACGTACGACGACGGGCTGGTCCAGCTGGACAGCGAAGCGCTGACCCTGCGCCGCTATCACTTCCCGTCCGGCACGTCGAAAATCATTCCGCTGCAGTCGATCCGTGGCTACCGTGCCAATTCCCTCGGGCTGCTGACCAATCGGCGGTTCTGGCTGTGGGGCAGTCCCGATATGATGCACTGGCTGCCGCTGGACGTCAGCCGGCCGCTGAAGTCCACACTGGTGACGCTCGACGTGCCGGGCATCCGGCCCAAGCCCGCATTCACACCGAGCGATCCGGACCGCTTCATCCGCGTGCTCGACGAGCTGCTCAACCGCTAGCGCCGTGGCGCAACACTGGCGGTGGTGCTTCGCCGATCAACTCGGCCCGCACTTCCTCGACGCGCCGGATCAACCCGTGCTGCTGATCGAATCGCGAGCAGTGTTCGAACGGCGCCGATTCCACCGGCGCAAGGCACATCTGGTGCTGTCGGCGCTGCGGCATCGCGCCGCCGAACTCGGTGATCAAGCGCTCTTCATCCAGACACCGACGTATAGGCAAGCGCTGAAGCAGGTTTCGGGCCGCATCACGGTGTGCCAGCCGACCTCCTGGGCTGCCGATCGGTTCGTTCGCGCCCAGCCGTCGGTCGAGGTGCTTGCTGCACGCGGCTTCGCCACGGATCAGCGGGCCTTTCAGCGGTGGGCGGACAACCAGCGAGCGCTGATCTTGGAGAACTTCTATCGCGATGCGCGCCGCCGCTTCGGCCTCTTGGTCGACGGTGGCGATCCCGTCGGCGGACGGTGGAACTTCGACGCCGAAAACCGTGAACCGCCGCCCAAGACAGCCACTTTGGGAGTGCCGGAGCCGTGGTTTCCCGAGGAAGACGACATCGACGAACAGGTGCGCGCGGATCTCGACCGTTGGGAACGCGACGGCTCGGTGACGTTCGTCGGGAACGACGGACCGCGGCAGTTCGCCGTCACCGCCGCAGAGGCGCAGCAGGCGTTCCAGGTCTTCCTGCGAGATCGTCTGGCGCACTTCGGCCCCTACGAGGACGCGATGCTGGCCGACGACCCATGGATGTCACACAGCATGCTTTCGGCCACGATGAACCTGGGCCTGCTTGACCCACTCGAGTGTGCGTACGCGGCCGAAGATGCCTATCGCAGCGGGGCGGCACCACTGGCCAGCGTCGAGGGCTACATCAGGCAGCTGATCGGCTGGCGCGATTACATCTACAACGTCTACTGGTATTTCGGCGAGGAGTACCGCACCCGCAACGCATTGCATGCGAAAAAGCCGCTGCCGCAGTGGTTTTCGGAACTCGACGCCGACGCGGTGCAGGCGCGCTGCCTACGCGGCGTGCTGGCCGACGTACGTGAGCGCGGATGGGTTCATCACATCCCCCGGCTGATGGTGCTGTCCAACTACGCACTGCAGCGCGGCTGGAATCCTGCCGCGGTGGCCGACTGGTTCCACCGCTGCTTCGTCGACGGCTACGAGTGGGTGATGGTGGCCAACGTCATCGGCATGTCACAGCACGCCGACGGCGGGCTGATGGCGACGAAGCCGTACGCCGCGGGCGGGGCGTACATCAACCGGATGAGCGACTACTGCCCGCAGTGCGTATACCGGCCCAATCGGCGCGTCGGCGGCGACGCCTGCCCCTTCACCGGTGGCTATTGGTGGTTTCTGCATCGCAACCGCGACCGCCTGTCGGGGAATCGACGGCTGGCCCGCCCGCTCGCCGGAATGGACCGGCTGACAGACCTCGATGAGGTGGTGGCGGAGCAACGCCGGCTCGGCGACCTGCCGCCCTGATCAAGCGGCGACCATCTTCTCGATACGTCGCAGCGCGAGCGCACATACGGTCGCATACGCCGCCGCCCACCAGGGCACCTCGAAGATGACCCGGCTGCCGTCGTCGAGCGGATCCACCCGGTGCCGCGTGGCGGATATGCCGGCCACCTTCCACGCCCAGTGCCTACCGTCGTCGAACTCCGTGACGACGAACGGCACCGCGACACCGCCGGAGGCGACGACCCGCCCGGTGGCGCCCAGAGAGATCCTGGTGCCTGGGCTGTCGAGTGCGGCGCCGGAGATCGTCGGCCCCCAGACCGGCCACTTCGTCACGTCGACCAGCACATCCCAGACAACCGGCGCGGGTGCAGCGACCACTCGCTCGACCGACAGCATGGTGGGCGCACATACCCGGCCCCCGGGGCGCCGAAACGCGAGCGCCCATCCGACACCCGCGCGGCGTCGAATAACCGGCAGACGATGCGACGAAGGAGTGCTCTGGTGCTGAACCGGTTGACGACGCTGGCATCCACAACCGTCGAGTCCGTCGGCTCGATCTTCGGTGTGCGCTGGGGAACCGAAGAGCCACACCATGTGGTGCTGGACCGCCTGGGCGACGTCGAGATTCGCCGCTACGGCCCGCGGATCGCCGCAGAGACCACCGTGCGCGCAGACGAGGACGCCGCCCGCAACATCGGCTTTCGCCGGCTGGCCGGCTTCATCTTCGGCGGCAATCACCGCCGCACAAAGATCGCAATGACGGCTCCGGTGGCGCAGGCTCCAGCCGAACCGCAGGAGTCGGTGATCCGCTTCTTCATGCCGGCCAAGTGGACGCTCGACACGCTGCCTGAACCCGACGACGCAAACGTCCGCCTCGTCGAGGTGCCCGGCGAGACCGTCGCCGTAACGCGGTTCAGCGGAGACCGCAGCCCCGCCGAGATCAACCGACGCACCCGATCGTTGCTCGCGGCCTTGGAGGCATCCGGCTACCACGTCGACGGGCCGGCGGTCGCATGGTTCTACGACCCGCCGTGGACGCTTCCGTTCCGGCGCCGCAACGAGATCGCGGTGCCCGTCACTGCGGCGTGAGCACCTCCGCGCCGACATAGGGCGCCAGTGCGGCCGGCACGCGGACGCTGCCGTCGGGATGCTGGTGGTTCTCCAGGATCGCGACCAGCCAGCGGGTGGTGGCCAGGGTCCCGTTGAGCGTCGCGGCGGTCTGCGGCTTGCCGTTCTCGTCGCGGTAGCGGATCTGCAGGCGACGAGCCTGAAACGTCGTGCAATTCGACGTCGAGGTCAACTCGCGGTACTCCTGCTGCGACGGGATCCACGCCTCGCAGTCGAACTTGCGCGCCGCCGACGCGCCGAGATCGCCTGCCGCGACGTCGATCACGCGGTACGGCACCTCGATCAGCGCGAGCATTTCGCGCTGCCAACCGAGCAGACGCTCATGTTCGGCTTCGGCGGCGCCGGGCTCGCAGTAGATGAAGCCCTCGACCTTGTCGAACTGGTGCACGCGGATGATGCCGCGGGTGTCCTTGCCGTAGCTTCCGGCCTCCCGCCGAAAGCACGACGACCACCCGGCGTAGCGCAGCGGGCCGTCCGACAGGTCGAGGATCTCCCCTGCGTGATACCCGGCCAGCGGCACCTCCGAGGTGCCGACCAGATACAGGTCGTCGGCGTCGACGCGGTACACCTCGTCAGCGTGTGCGCCCAAAAATCCTGTGCCGCCCATGATTTCGGGCCGCACCAGCACCGGCGGGATCATCAGCGTGAACCCGTTGTCGACGGCCAGCCGCACCGCCAGCTGCAGCAGCCCGAGTTGCAGCAGAGCGCCACGACCGGTCAGGAAGTAGAACCGCGAGCCCGACACCTTCGCGCCGCGCTCCATGTCGAACAGGCCCAGCGACTCGCCGAGTTCGAGGTGGTCTTTGGGCTCGTCGATACGGGGCGGAGTGCCGACGGTGTCGAGCACCACGTAGTCGTCTTCTCCGCCGGCGGGCACACCGTCTAGCACCACGTTCGAAATCGCCATGTGCGCAGCGGTGAATGCCTCTTCGGCGGCGGCTTGCTGCGCCTCGGCTGCTTTGACGTCGGCTGCCAGCTGCTTGGCGCGATCCAACAGCGCGGGCCGCTCGTCGGGCGAGGCCTTACCCACTTGCTTGCTGAGGACCTTCTGCTCGGCACGCAGATTGTCGGCGGCCGAGATGGCCGCGCGCCGCGCCGCATCCGCGTCGAGCAACACGTCGACCAGCCCCGGGTCTTCGCCGCGGGCACGCTGCGAGCGCCGCACCGCATCGGGATCGTCGCGCAGTTGTCTGAGGTCGATCACGGCCGCAACCCTACTTTTCCGCGCCGGACGCCGAGCACAACCCCATAACGTTACAACTGCATCACTTGTCACGCCGCGCGGCGCGCCTGTCACAATGGGTGCGATGTCCGTCGTTCCCGAGCAGCAGCAACCGCGCGACGCAGAGCCCACGGCCGACGCTGCGGGCGCCGGCGGGCGCGCGGCGTGGTGGCGCAGCCTGCAGGCGACTGCGACGCGGCGCGCGCTGCTGCTGACCGCACTGGGCGGCTTGCTGATCGGCGGTGTCACCACCGCGCTGCCAGCCGGAGCCGACGGACCCAGCAAGCTCGTCGGCCTGTCCAACGCAGCCCCCAGCGCCGGCAACCGCGCCAGCCAGACGTTCGACAAGGCCCGGCCGGGCGACTGCCTGAACTGGCCGAACCGTGCCCCGGACCAGGCCACGATCGTCGACTGCAAAGACGACCACCGCTTCGAGGTGGCCTCGTCGGTGGACTTGCGTACGTTCCCGGGCAGCGAATACGGCCCGAACGCCGCGGCGCCGTCGGTAGCCCGGATCCAGCAGATCAGCCAGGAGCAGTGCCAGGCCGCCGTCAAGCGGTACCTCGGCACCAAATACGACCCGAACAGCAAGTTCACCATCGGCATGCTGTGGTCCGGCGAGAAGGCGTGGACGCAGGCCGGTGACCGCCAGATGCTGTGCGGCCTGCAGTTGCCGGGCGGCAGCAGCGAAGAGCAGCAGGTGTTCAAGGGCCGGGTCGCCGACCAGGACCAGTCGAAGGTGTGGCGAGCCGGCACCTGCCTGGGCATCGACACCGCGACCAACCAGCCCACCGACGTCCCGGTCGACTGCGCCGGCCCGCACGCGATGGAAGTGACCGGCTCGGTGAACGTGGCCGAGAAGTTCCCGGGTGCCCTGCCGTCTGAGCCTGACCAGGACGGCTACATCAAAGACGCGTGCACGCGAATGACCGACGCGTACCTGGCGCCGGTGGAGTTGCGTGCCACCACACTGACGCTGGTCTACAGCACGATCTCGCTGCCCAGTTGGGCCGCAGGCAGTCACCAGGTGTCGTGCAGCATCGGGGCCACGCTGGGCAACGGCGGCTGGGCGACGCTCGTGGGCAGTGCGAAGGGGCCGCTGCTCATCAACGGCCAGCCGCCCGTGCCGCCGCCGGACATCCCCGCGGAGCGGCTGAACCTGCCGCCGATCCAGGTGCCGACGCCCACCACCACCATCGACACTTCCGGCTCGCAGACGCAGCGGTCGCAGCAGCAGGCGCCGGCCAACAACACCGCCCCGACGATCGGCAACCAGCACCTGCCCAATGCGCCGGGTCCGCAGACGCCGATCAACGACACCAACCCCGCACCCGCCGCGCCGGCCGCCCCACCCGGCGGCGCGCAGCAGGGTCCGGCCGGGCCGCCTGAAGCTCCGGCACCCAACGCCCCCGCCGAGCCCGCCCCACCTCCGGCGCCCGAGCCGGCGCCCGCCGAACCGCCGCCACCGCCCGGGGCGTAGCGGTATGGCCGTGCGGATGAGCCCGCAACGGTTCGACGAGCTGGTGTCAGACGCGCTCGACCTGATTCCTCCCGATCTCGCGGCGGCGATCGACAACGTCGTCGTCCTGGTGGAAGGCCGCCATCCCGACGAGCCAGAATTGCTCGGCCTCTACGAGGGCATTGCGCTCACCGAGCGCGACACCACCTACGCCGGCGCGCTGCCCGACACGATCACGATCTACCGCGACGCGCTGCTGGACATCTGCGACACCGAGGACGACGTTCTCGACGAGGTCGCGATCACCGTCATCCACGAAATCGCTCACCACTTCGGGATCGACGACGAGCGGCTGCACGAATTGGGTTGGGCCTGACGACGTCCGCGCGGCAACCGGTTGTTGTCGGCGGCCGGTGATAGGAACGGGACATGACTCCGCGCTCTGATCTTCGCGCAAGCGGTCCCCCGCAGTGCCGCTACTGCCGTGACGGATGGGAGCACTGCCACGGCACGGTCATCATCCACGTGCAACGTCGCGCCGAATGTACCGACGACGGCTGCACCAGCCCGGAGAGCATCACTCACTCGCTGCGGATCGACTGCGACGCAGTGGGCTGCAGCTGTGCGCAGTCCGTCGCCGTCGCGGTCTGACCCGGTCAGCCCATCGGGTCGGCGGACTCCAAGTCCTCCGGGCTCGGCATGCCGCGTGGATCGGGCAGAAACGGTGGGCTGTGCTGACCCCAGTGCACGCAGCTCCACCGCCCGTCGGTGATCGGGGCCAGCACCACCGACTCCGCATTGCCGATGTGGTGCTCGACCACGAATGAGCCGTCCACTCCGGCCAACGTCGCGGCGGCCAGCCGGATCGCCGCGCCGTGGCTGACCACGACGATGTCGTCGGTCCAGTCGTCGTTGTCGAGGTAGCGCAGGCGCAGGTCGGTCAGGACGGGAAGGAAGCGGTCAAGCACCTGCGCGCCGGTCTCGCCACCGGGCAGTGCGGCGTCTAGGTCACCGAGGTGCCAGCGCTCGTAGATTCGGTTGAACGTCTCGACCGCCTCGTCGTCGTTGCGCATCTCCAGCTCGCCCACCTGCACCTCGTGGATGCCCTCCACCTGCCGCGGACGCGTCGACCACACGTCGCCGAGCACCGCCGCGGTTTGCGCCGCCCGTAGCGCCACCGAGTGCACCAGCAGGCCGGCGCGGCGATCGAAGCCACGCGCGAAGTCGCGGGCCTGCGCGATGCCGGCGGACGTCAACTCGGCACCCGGCGGGCGGGTGTCCAGGCATCGTTTGACATTGCTCCGGGACTGCCCGTGCCGCAACAACACCAACCGACCGCTCATCGGCCCACTCGTCCGCTGCGTAGCGCCTCGAGCCAGAGATCGGCCTCGTCCAACTCCGGCGGCACCGCTTCCGTGACGGAGCCCGTAGGCCACGAACCCAGGTATCGCACATCTGCACAACGTCGGTGCAGCGCCTTGAGTGCCTCTGCGACGGCGACGTCGTCGATGTGGCCGACGCATTCGAGAAAGAACACGTACGTGCCGAGTTGCGTTCTGGTAGGCCGAGATTCGACCCGCGTGAGGTCGATATCGCGGATGCCGAACTCGGTCAGCGCAGCGACCAGCGCGCCGGGTTTGTTCTCCAGCCGCAGCACTACCGAGGTGCGGTCGGCGCCGGTGCGCGCAGGCGGCGGCGCGGGGCGGCCGGCCAGCACGAACCGCGTGGCGGCATTCGGTTCGTCGACGACGCCGGCGGCCAGCTCGGTGAGCCCGTAGCGTCGCGTGGCCAGCGGCGTGGTCACGGCGGCGTCGGCCTTACCGTCGGCGACATCGATGGCCGCCGACGCGTTCGAGTTGGCGGGCACCACCTCCGCGTCGGGCAGGTTCTGGGTCAGCCAGTCGCGCACCTGCGCCGCAGCGACCGGGAAGGCGGCGACGGTGCGGATGTCCGAGGCGGTGCTCGGCTGGCGCACCGCGATGCTGAATGCCACGTCGAGCGTCAGTTCGGCGAACAACTGCAGCGGCGTGCCGTTGGCCAGGCTGTCGAGGATCGGCACGATCGATCCGTCGATCGAATTCTCGATCGGCACGCACGCGTAGTCGGCGGCCCCGTCGCGTACCTGCTGCAGTGCCGCGACAGCCCCGTCGGCGGCCACGGGCGAGATCGGTCCCGGGTGGGGAACCATGCCTCGATCTGCCATCTTCACCAGCGCCGCCTCGGTGAAGGTCCCTTCCGGGCCGAGGTACGCGATTCTGGTCACCTCTCAAACCCTATCGGTCGGACCGACGACGGAGGCCTTGCGCGACCGCAGCCACTTAATTAAGTTAGGCTCACCTTACTTTGACTGGAGGAGATGTTCATGCCTCAGCCGGCACCGTCCACCGCCGAAAGCGTCCGCAGCATCTGTGTGCGTGCGCCTGAGGCGATGCTGGCAGTCGACGGCTTCGCTCCGGTGCAAACTCCCGTCCACCACCTGCTCGACGACGGCGCAGTCGCTGTCACCGTGGCGGCCGACACCGAGATGGCCGCGGCGATCAGCGAGTCCGACGGTGTCGAGGCGATGCTGGAGCTCACCGACCACGCGCCTCTGCCGCTGCGCAGGCCAGTGCGTTCGCTGGTGTGGATGCGCGGCCGGCTGCGGCGAGTGCCCGCGCCGCTGACCTCCGCACTGCTCGATGCGATCGCCGCCGACGATCCCAATCCCGCTCTTCTCCAAGTGAATGCGGGCCATCGCCCGACCGCGCTGATGTGGTTGCGGACGGAGTCGGTGGTGATCGCGGATACGACCGGCGCGGAGTCGGTACCGCTCGAAAACCTGCTGGCGGCGCAGCCCGACCCGTTCTGCGCGATGGAGTCGCGCTGGCTGCAGCACATCGACTCCGACCACCGCGACGTCGTCGACCTGTTGGCGTCCCGGTTGCCGGGCGCGCTGCGCAGCGGCCGCGTCCGCCCGCTGGGCCTGGACCGCTACGGGATGCGGCTGAGGGTCGAGAAAGACGACAGCGACCACGACGTGCGGTTGCCGTTCGCGGCGCCGGTCGACGACCTCACCGGCCTGGGCCGAGCGATCCGCGTGCTCATGGGTTGCCCGTTCCTCAACGGGTTGCGCGCGCGTCGCGCCTAGCAGCTCACCCGGTCAGGCCTCGCGCCGCACGCTCTACCGTGTCAGCATGACCGAGCCCGCGGGCTTGTCCGAGCGAGCGTCCGACACGGCGCTGCCGCCGCGCACCTTGCGGCTCGAGGTCGCCATCGTGTTGGCCGTGACGTTCGGGTTGTCCGCCGTCACCGCGGTGCTGCAACTCGTCGACTCGGTGCTGCGCATCCTCAGCACGCAGAAGATCCCGCTGCTGCCCCGTCGCTCCTACTTCGACCTCATCGACCTTGGGCTGAACCTGACCTCGATCGTCCAACTGCTGGCATGGGGGGCGTTGGGGCTTTACCTGTTGTGGCGCACTGGAACCGGCCCGCGTGACGTCGGCTTGGGCCGACCCACATGGCGCGCCGACGCACTCGGCGGGGTGGCGCTGGCCGCGCTGATCGGCATTCCGGGGCTGGGTTTGTACGTGTTGACGCGGATCGTCGGGCTGAGCGCATCGGTGGTGCCGACGACGCTCACCGACAGCTGGTGGCGGATCCCGGTGCTGGTGCTGGCCGCCTTCGCCAACGGCTGGGCCGAAGAAGTGATCGTCGTCGGTTATCTGATGACACGGTTGCGCCAGCTCGGCGTCGGCAGCACCCGGACACTGCTGTACTCCAGCCTGCTGCGCGGCGCGTATCACCTGTACCAAGGCTTCGGCGCCGGCTTGGGCAACCTGGCGATGGGCGTGGTGTTCGGGGCGGTGTGGCGGCGTACCGGCCGACTGTGGCCGCTGGTGGTCGCGCACGGGCTGATCGATACGGTCGCGTTCGTCGGATACGCGCTGCTTGTCGATCATCTGGGCTGGTTGCCGTGACGCCGTAGATTGATCCGGTGACGCACGACCGGCCGGGGCACGGCGGCGGGCCGCCAAGAGGGCACGGCGGCGGGCCGCCACGAGAGCACGGCGGCGGGCCGATTCGGCGCCCCATGCCCCCGCCGCGCCGCGAGCCGTCGCAAGTGATCCGTCGCGACCCGGCATACCGCCCGGCTCCCCCGCCGCGCCCACAGCCACCACCGCCACCGCGCCCGCCGCAGCGACCACCGCCTGCGCCTCCGCAGCAGCAGCGCCCGGTCAAGCCGCCGAAACCGGCCAAGCCTCGTCGCAAACGGCACTGGGGTCGCTGGCTGGTGCTGCTAGTCGTCGCCCTGCTGGTTGCGCTCATCGGGATCGCAGTCTGGGTGGACACTTCGCTGCACCGCGCCGCAGTCTTCGCCGACTATCGCGGCCGGCCCGCATCCGGCCACGGCACCACGTGGCTGCTCGTGGGCTCCGACAGCCGCAGCGACCTGTCCCCTGAGCAGCAGAGCGCGCTGGCCACCGGTGGCGACATCGGCAACGGGCGGACAGACACGATCATGCTGGTCCACATCCCTTCGCTGTTGTCCAGCGTGGTGCCGACGCTGGTCTCGGTCCCCCGCGACTCGCTGGTGACGATTCCGGGCAACGGCGACGGCAAGATCAATGCCGCGTTCACGCTGGGCGGCCCGCAGCTGCTGGTGCGCACCGTCGAGCAGGCCACCGGGCTTCGGATCGACCACTACGCACAGATCGGTTTCGCAGGATTCGCGGATGTGGTCGACGCGGTCGGCGGCGTCACGATGTGCCCGACCGAGCCCGTCGTCGATCCGTTGGCGGGCATCGATCTGCCGTCCGGCTGTCAAAAACTCGACGGGCGCAACGCGCTTGGTTACGTGCGCACGCGGGCCACCCCACGCGCCGATCTCGACCGAATGGTCAACCAGCGTGAATTCTTGTCGGCGCTGCTGCACCGCGTGGCCAGCCCGGCGGTGTGGCTGAATCCCTTGCGGTGGCTGCCGGTGAAGAGCTCGGTCACCAACGCGCTGACCGTCGATTCCGGCGCGCACGTATGGGACCTCGCGCGGCTGGCTTGGGCGCTGCACGGCTCCCCGGTGACCACCACCGTACCGATCGCAGGCTCGGAAGACACCGACCTCGGCGACGTCGTCGAGTGGGACAGCGACGCCGCGTCGCGGCTGTTTTCCGCTTTGTCCGACGACGCGGCGGTGCCTGAGGACGTGGTGCAGTCCCAGCCGACGGGCTGAACCCGCCGCATCTCCGATCGCTATTTCCTGCAGTCCATCTCGGCGATGAGTTCTCGAGCGCAGCCAAAATCGTCCGCAATGAACAGTCCGATTCTTTTTGCCTCGAACGACAGATCCGATAGTGCCCTCGGAAGTCGAGCTGCCGGCGCCTCCGCGCGGAGTCGCGTCAAGGTCACATGAGGTCGGTACAGATCTCCGACCAAGTCGTATCCCCACCTTCTCGCATTGTCGACCTGTTCAGGTGAATAGGCGCCGAAATAGCGCTCACGCACGGGTTGACCTGGTCTGAACCGCATCGGTCCTGGCATAGGAAATTTCATAGTAATTGTCCGGTGTGCGGAGATAGCCGGTATGTATTGCAGCGCTTCGCCGTGTATTGATACGCCAGGCGATGAACGCATCCTTTACCGCACCCAGTTGCGCGTAATCGAAGTGCACCATGAAAAGCGTGATATGAACGAATCCGGCAGGCATTGTCGACACGAAAAGCACCGCCGAGCCGCGCCGCCCTTTGGCTCAGCTGCATGGCCGCGGCTATCACCGAAATCATCAGGAATGATTGCGATGTTCAACAATACGGTATCACCATGCTGGTGCTCTTCCATTGCCCGGAACGCGTTCTCATAGTAATGTCTTTGCCGGTTCAGGCCGTAGCGGTCTGAGAAATGGCTGGGAACAACGATAGTGGCGCCCGAGAGAAAGAGCTCCGACGAACGACGGCACGAGCATGGGCTTGCAGCGTTGCGGCAGAACCGCAGCCAAGCCCGGCTCAAGAGATTTTCTGAACGAGCCATCTCCTATATACAGGTGACCATCGCCGTCGGAGGTCTTTTCGCCATTTTGCTACTGAGCATACCGTGGCTCGAGGATCCGCTGACAAAGGTAGGTCTAGGACCATCAGGTAGCTTTAGTCACCTTGTCATCACCGTCGTCCTCGTCTCGATATTCTTCGATGTTCGCGCCCTCAGCGGCAAGAAGTCCCCGGTCCAGCGGCACTTTTCTGACCCCACCGACATGTACCCGTTTTTGCTGGAGCGGGCCCGGTCCATTACTCGCAACGAGGAGAAGCGGCTCGATGTCCTGGGTCTTACTTTGTTTACTGCCTGGCCGAATGTCAGATTCTGGATTAACCAATCCCGTGTTGACGGCTGGACCATGCGATTCACGGCATTCGGCTGCGAAGACAACCATTCACCGTATATGCCAAGAGATGCCATTGAGCAAGCGCGCCATTATTTGAACAGTGTTTGTGCATTTGCCAAGTCGGCGTCTGCACGACTTCACCGAATTGATGTGCAAGCTTTCGCATATGATTTTATGCCGGCGCTTCACGGATTCCGCCTGGGAAATGGAGATCTGTTCTATTCGATCCTTCAGTGGCAGGACGGCGACGATGGCTTGCAGTTAGACAATTTCACGTACGAATTCGTCCCGCGTGAGGACGATTCACAGTCAGCGCAGGCAATTCGGGAGGTCTTCGACTCGTGGTTCCACCGTGCCATGACGCGCGAGTGTCAGGCCGAAGTCGAGCCACCTACTTCGGGGCCGGCGGCGAGCCAAGATGACGGATCGCGCCCACCACACGGCATGTGATCACCCTTTGTTGGTGCTCCCGTCGAGACGCCCCCGCTCGAGCCAGCGCTTGGTTTGCGCAGGATGGTTCGTCGCAATCCAGTCGACGCCCAATCTGCGGCAGTGCTCGACGTCTTCGAAGCGGTCGACCGTCCAGCAGTAGGTGGCCCGGCCCCGCGCCGCCGCGCGGTCGACCAGCTCGGGGTCCTTCCGCAAGGTACTGATGTGCGGGCCGACTGCCGTGGCACCGACAGTCGTGGCGGAAATGCCCCGCAGCATGCGCGACGCTTCACCCAGCAGCACCGTGGGCAGCAGCGGTGCGGCCCGGCGAATTCGCCACACCGCGGCGGGCGAGAACGACATCACTACCGCCCGCGAGAGATCCGCTGACGCGGGTGACGCAATACCGAAGCGCCGCAGCACCTCGAGGAGCGTCTTCTCCACCAGCGCCCCGTAGCGGACAGGGTGCTTGGTTTCGATGAAGATCTTCACCGGACGGCGCCAGTCCAAGACGAGCGCGATGAGGTCGTCGATCAGAAGAACGCCGGTGTCCTCATGCAACTCGCCGTTGGGATGCCATGAGCAGAAGTCGAGCTGACCAACCTCATCAAAGGTCATCTCGCTGATTCGCCCCGTGCCGTCTGACGTCCGGTCGACGCGGCGGTCGTGCAGGCAGATCAGTTGTCCGTCGCGGGTCAGGCGCACGTCGCATTCGACCCCGTCGGCCCCTTGAGCCAGTGCGACGTCGTAGGCCGCCAAGGTGTTCTCGGCGCGATCGGCAGAGGCTCCGCGATGCGCAACCACGAACGGGTGCCCGCCAGACGTCATAGACGTCTATGCTGCCGGTTCTTCACCATCGGCCTCAACTTCGCCACCCGATTCGGGTTCGGATTTCTTGCCAGCGGCGACCACCAGCCAGCGATGTGAGGGCCGTTCGACGGGTGTTCGCTCGAACGCGAACACTAGCCGCGCCGCCGCTATCGTGGCGGCCATCGCGAGTAGGTAGGCGACGATGAAGCTCACCGTGTTGTCGGCGATGCCCTGAGTGTCGTCGGGGAAGCTGGTCGCCGTGGCGAAGATCGACACCAGGGTGCTGAGCACGAACAGCGCCCACCACGACCAGATCAGCTTGCCCACGCGTCGATAGCGGTCTTCGGCCACCGCCAGTTCCATCACGTACGTCAGCCCCCACGCCAAATTCACCAGGGGCACAAGGCATCCCACCCACAGCGCACGCACCGGTCGCGGGTCGGGCAGGTGATGGTGCGCGAAGGCCGCCGCCCGCCGGCCCACCAGCCACCCCGTCAACACCAAAGCGGTGCCGACCATCGCGAACAACGCCGCCACACTGGCCACTACCGCCGCCCACGTCCCGATCCCGGCGACGACGACGTTGAGCAGCATGTCGCGATTCAGAACCAGCAGGACGTAGCGCACGATGTGCAGCAGCGCGGCCACGCCGTACACGCCGATCGTCGTGTAGAGCATCGCCCGTAGCGCCCGTTCCGAGGGGCCGCGGCGCGGTGGCGTGGCTGGAGCGGGTGGCAGCTGGGTGGCCGGATCGACCAAGCCCCACTGGGGGATATAGGCGTAGCGGGGAGTCGGCCCGAGAGGGCGGCGCCGGCGGCGCGGCGGAGGCCCGGAGCCAGGCCGCAGCGCGATCCAGCGATAGCCAGGCGGTAGGTGCGGCGAGCGACCACTTGTGGGTGAAGCGCCCAGCTGCGACGAGCCCGCGCCGGCAGCGGATGAGTGTGTCGGATCGTGCGAGGCGTCCGGGGGCAGCAGCGCGCCGTTGCAGCGCGGGCACCACTGCCGCTGGCGGTCGCGCACGTTCCACCGCGTGCCGCAGCGCGAACACACCTGGATCACGCCGACCAGCGTAAGCCAGGATCAGGGCCTCACTGAGGCGTCGGCGCTGTCAGCTACCGCTCGGCAGAACGAGGTTATCCACAATTTCCACAGCTTTATCCACATCCGGAGGCGCCCGTCGTGCGGCCTTGAGCGTGCATTCTGCACTCAGATCGATGGCGGCTGTGGATAACCTGGGAGCCGCGGACGCAAGTGATCAACAGTCGCGTGCGGGTCTCAGCGAAATGCCTTGCTGAGCTAGCTATTTCGCCTAACAGCTGCCGTGCAGGCGTTGTTGGAGGATCTACCCGCCTGCGGCACAGTTCAATCCGATCAGCGAGATTTTTCTTGCGGCCCGGAAGCGGATAAGATCGCGCTCACAGCGAGTCGATGTGACACATCTCACTGGGGGTGAGGGTGCGAGCGTGGTGGTAGGGGGTTTGTAATGGCAGCGCATCCCATTGGACCCAACTCGGCGGTGCCACCGTCGGAGTGGAACTCCTCGTCGGCTCCATATACGCGCGCACAGATGACGTCGGCCCTGCGTGCGGCGCTGATCGCGCTGGTGTTGCTGGCCGTGCTCGCCATCATCGTCTTGTTCTGACTGGTCCTGACAGGCGCCGCTGTGCGGCCGATGCCTGCGACGCAGGTGTCCTTGCGGTGCGCGCGGCAATGGAGCAGGGTTGTGGTCGAAGCACACAACTGAAGACAAGAAAGGAATCTCGTGGCTGAGTACACCTTGCCCGACCTGCCCTACGACTACGGAGCCCTCGAGCCGCACATCTCGGGCCAGATCAACGAGCTGCACCACAGCAAACACCACGCAACGTATGTGAAGGGTGCGAACACCGCGCTCGAGCAGCTGGCCGAAGCGCGGGAAAAGGGTGACCACGCCTCGATCTTTCTGCACGAGAAGAACCTTGCGTTCCATCTCGGTGGCCACGTGAACCACTCGATCTGGTGGAAGAACCTGTCTCCGGACGGTGGCGACAAGCCCACCGGCGACTTGGCGTCCGCGCTCGACGACGCGTTCGGCTCGTTCGACAAGTTCCAGGCGCAGTTCACCGCGGCGGCCAACGGTCTGCAGGGCTCTGGCTGGGCGGTGCTGGGCTACGACAGCCTCGGCGACAAGCTGCTCACCTTCCAGCTCTACGACCAGCAGGCCAACGTGCCGCTCGGCATCATTCCGCTGCTGCAGGTCGACATGTGGGAGCACGCCTACTACTTGCAGTACAAGAACGTCAAAGCCGACTACGTCAAGGCGTTCTGGAACGTGGTGAACTGGGCCGACGTGCAGGACCGGTTCGCCGCCGCGACGAGCAAGACCAAGGGCCTGATCTTCGGCTAGACCCGCCACCTTTCCGGCGTGACGCCAGAGTCCTCGAGGCTCTGGCGTCACGCCGGTTTTGCGTTGGCACTCGTGTCGTATTGCGTGCCAACAGCAATTTCGTCATCCTGACCTCACCGACCCAGTGGCGTGTCATATCTGGTTCGAGATGTCCGGAGGCGGAGGCGGGATATGAGTACGGGATCCGGCCGGGCCATCGAAGTGGCCCCCTTCCATTCGCGTGGCACACTCAAAGGCTTTGTGGTGTCCGGCCGGTGGCCGAATTCCACCAAGGAGTGGGCTCAATTGCTCATCGTGGCCGTGCGGGTGGCGTCGCTTCCCGGATTGCTCTCCACCACAACGATTTTCGGTGTCCGCGAGGAGCTGCCCGACGAACCGGAGCCCGGCACCGTCGGGCTGGTGCTGGCCGAGGGGCCGGTAGTTGGTGAATTCGCCTTGGAGCCAGGTCATTTCGCCGAGCACACGCCGCCGGCGCTGATCATGCTGCATCCGCCGTCGGAAACCGTTCCGTCGCTGCCGGAATGCAGCGGAGCCGCGTCGGGATGTGTGTTGCTGCCCGGACTGCCGCACCTGGGCCTGGAGCACCGCGCCGCGTGGGTAGAGGCGGAGGCCGACGGCACGGTCACGTCCATGGTGAGCCGCGTGGGCGTCGACCCGATCAGCCATCCCGACACCGCGATTCTCGCCATGCTGCTTGCCGCATAAGGGCATTCGAAGCACGCGATACGGCCAGCCGAAAACCCGCTCGGGCGTGGCGAATTCGGATCCCACTGGCTATCGTCGGAGAACGTAAGCGAAGGGGAGTAGCCCCAAATCGTCGTGTCGACACACTGGCGCAACCGCGCCCGGCCGGCGAACCGAGCGACCACTGCGCGGTGGGCGAGACCTTCGACCGGATGCCCGAGACCCGCGTACGCGCGACCCGGGCAGCGCGTCGAAAGGTCTACAGATGCTCACCGCGACACTGATCAGCTTGGGTGTGGTGTTCGTGGCCGAGCTCGGCGACAAGTCGCAGTTGATCGCGATGACCTATGCGCTGCGGCACCGCTGGTGGGTGGTGCTGTCGGGCGTGGCGGTGGCCGCGTTTCTTGTGCACGGTCTGTCGGTCACGATCGGACACTTCCTCGGCCTGACCCTTCCTGAACGGCCGATCGCATTCGCCGCGGCTCTGGCGTTCATCTGTTTTGCGGCGTGGACTTGGCGCCAACGCAGCGACGACGATTCCCCGCCACCCGCGCCGGAACACCGGTTTGTGTTGGCTGCGGTGGTGTCGTCGTACGTGCTGGCCGAACTCGGCGACAAGACGATGCTGGCCACTGTCGCGCTTGCCAGCGAACACAACTGGGCCGGTGTGTGGCTCGGCGCCACGCTGGCGATGGTTTTGGCCGACGGGCTGGCCATCGGCGTAGGCGCGCTGTTGCACCGACGGCTGCCGGAGCGTCTGCTGCACGGCGCGGCCAGTGTGCTGTTCCTGCTGTTCGGCCTGTGGCTGCTGTTTGACGCGGCGCTGGGCTGGCGGTGGGTCGCCCTCCTCGTCACGTCCGTCGTCGCGGTGTTGGCGGTGGCCGGCGCTGTCGCTTTCTCGTTGCGCGCCAAGGCGACCCGGCGAGCGGCGGAGTGACGGTTCGCCAGCCCGCCACTTCTGTGACCGATGGGGCTGCTGTTCTCCCCCGCTGCAGCAAATGACTGTGCGCCAGCGAGTCGAAGCTTGCCAGCTGCTTGCGTTCACAAGCGTCTTACCGCCTTTGATGACGTGCGTTATAGTATGCCGCAACGGTGGGTTCGCCGGGGAATGTCGCTCGTCAGAGCGGTCGGTCCCGGTCCCGCGCGCGCGCCGCAGAGTAGCTGTCGACGGCTCCCACCTGCTGTTTTCTACACCGGCGCAAATATTAATTTAGTTTGCACTGTTCTCTGAGCACATCTGTGGGTACGATGAGCAGCAAAATAAACGCGGTCACCACACACTGCCACCTTCGGAGGAAAATCCATGAGCAAGACGTTCGCGGCGCGACTGAATCGTCTGTTCGAGACGGTCTATCCGCCGGGCCGGGGTCCCCACACCTCGGCAGAGGTGATCGCGGCGCTCAAGGCTGAAGGCATCACCATGTCGGCGCCTTATCTGTCTCAGCTGCGTTCCGGCAATCGCACCAATCCGTCGGCGGCCACCATGGCAGCGCTCGCCAACTTCTTCCGGATCAAGCCTGAGTACTTCACCGACGACGAGTACTTCGAGAAGCTCGATCAGGAACTCACCTGGCTGGCCGAGATGCGTGACGAGGGTGTGCGGCGGATCGCGGCCCGCACCGTCGGACTGTCGACGGAAGCCAAGGAAGACCTCGTCGCCCACGCCGAGGAGTTGCGGCGCAAGGAGCAGCTCGAGAGCTAGGCGGATCGGGCGTCGGTCCGGCGCCCCACCGATTTCGATGTGTCCTCCTCCGAAGGGGCGCGGCGACCGCTGACGACGAGATCGCGGTATTGGCGCGCGATCTCCAGGATCCATTCCCGGTCCGAGTAGCCCTCTGGTTGACGCAGCCAAGCCAGGCCGGGAAAGTTCGACGCCTTGTCGCCGTCCAGGCTGGCGAAGACCCACCTGGCGATGGCGCCGGCCTGCTCCTGCGGGCTGACAGCCGGCGGGTTGCGATCGGCCGCCGACAGCCGGCCCGCGCGAGCCGCCTGATGCGCCTCGGTAGCCTCCAAGAACAGCCCGTCGGAGATCAGCGACATCTGTTCGGCGACCTGGAATGCCAACGGCCCGCGCGGCCGCACACCCACGCCGACGTCGGGCTGCCGTTCGCACAACTCCTGCAACAGCGGCGCGATGATCCGCATCTCCCGACGGGCGCCGAACCAGTCCTCGACGCTGGGCAAAAGAGAGCCCGTGGCGACGATCAACATCGCGCACGCCAGCAGGGTGATCGCCGACCCGACGCTGACGAATTCCGTGGAACCCACCGCACGCATCAGGAAGAACCCGGTGGTCAACACCAAAAGACCGATTCCGACGCTGAACACGAACAGCGCGCGGCCGCGACGGGTGGTGTTGGAGTAACGCATGCCCGCCCACAGCACCACGGTCAGCGCCAACATGATGTAGAGCAGCGGCAAGAGCCAGGGCAGTGACGTGTGCTGGTTGAGGTTGCGCCGCAGATACTCCTGCGGCGCCATCTCGGGTTGACGCCCGTCGGCGAAGAAGAACACCACCGACACGGACGCGATCACCGTCGCGATCCCGTAGTTGGCCCACGCCAGTCGGCGGGTGACCACGGGGTTCATCGCGGACGCCGCCGACGTGATCATCACGCAGCTGGCCGCAGCGCACAGCGTCAAGGCGATCTGCGACAGCGCTACCGAGATGTTCGGCCAGCGCAGCACGGTGTCGACGAGCAGCGTGAGCGGCTGCCAGTTGAGTGCGGCGACGAAGCCCAGGCTGCCGAGCGCGAGCATCATGGCGGCGCTCACCACCGACTGTTTGTTCACCAGGGCCCAGCCGACCCGCAGTCCCGTGGCCACGCCGAGCAGTCCGGCGATGACCCAGAGGATCACCCGAAGGCCTCGCCGAGGCGGACCTGCACGATCGAGGCACGATCCGAACGCAACCGGCCGAGCCGATAGCCGAGTAGCGCGGCGAAGTCTTCCGCCTCCTGTTCGGCGTCTTCTCCGGCAGGCCCCATGCAGCCGGTCCGCTGGTTGAGCATGTAGCGGATCAGGTCATCACTGACGAGCGCCGTGCCTTCACGAGCCGCGTCCACCACGGAGATTCCTTCGTGGCCGAGAACCAGGTGGCCCAGCTCGTGGGCCAGCGTTCGGTCCCACGCCGGAAGGCCCTGCTGGATCAGGAAGACATCGTGGTCGGCGTATTGGCGCCACTGGCCGCACACGCCGGGTGGCAGCTCCTCCATCTGGATTTCGATCGGCCGGTTACGGCTTTCCGCAACCGCTTGGACCAGCCGCGTCATCGACACTTCGCCTTGCCGCGGGGCCAGATTCAGCACACTGGAAACCGCGCGGGCGACCCGTCGGCTGGCAGACATGCCGCCCCCTTTCGCTCATCGGTGCACTGCCGTAGACGCTTGCCAGATCAGCGCAGGAAACGGGATATGCCCTCCGCTCGAATCACGTGCCCGGCCCTGGCCTGCCGGTATCCGATGAAGCCGCCGCCCACGGTGAACAGCAGTATCGCGGCGGCACCAGGCACCGCGATCGCGGTGATCTGCGCCAGTCCCGCGTTGCGCAGGTAATCGCTGTAGCCGGCCCGATAGGCGACGTTCTGATCGAGTTCGTTCGCTGCCGGGTTCGGCGGCGGGCTGGGCTGTGGTTTGTCGACGGAAAGCGGCCCGGATACCGGCTGCGTCACCGGCGACCGCGGCATGTCCATGCCCATCGGGGCCAGCTCGGCCGGCGGCGCACCTGCACCGAGCAACGACTGGGTGGCGGGTTCGGCCAAAGTAGCCCTCGACGTGGGCGGTGCCGGGTTCTGTGCACCCAGCGGCGTCGTCGGCACCACGATGTCCGACAGCAGCGCGGTCACCCCGTCGGCGACGAACGACGGCAGCACGAAGTTCATCGTCGGCGTGATCAGGAGTCCGGCCAGCGGCACCTTCTGCGCGATCACGGTCAGAAGCGCCACCAGCGGCGTGGGCAGCAGCTGCTTCACGATCGGCGCGTTGAGGTCCAGTTCAGGCAGCGCCCGGCCCAGCGGATTCTTGATCGTGGTCTGCTGGCCGGCCGGCACCCCGCTGGGCACCAACGAAATGGTCCCGTAGGGATTGCCTGTGGACGGGGCGTTGGCGGCTTGTGTTCGCGCCGCCGTCGACGTGTCGGAGGTGCCGTTCTGCGCGGCTTCCGGCTCGCTCGAAGGAGCGGCAGGTTGGCGTCCGCTCGGCTGCTGTGCCGGGGTGTTCGCCGACGGCAGCTGCACGGTGCCCCATCCGGGGATGGTGAAAGCCGACACCGGGCCGGCCTGGGTGGCGTCGGTTCCGGTGGCGGTTTCGGGCGCGGTAGTCGGCCCGATGCGGGTGGGCAGCATCATCATCGGCGGTGGGATGGGGCCCGTCCGGGCGCCGCTGTCGGCCATCTGCTGAGCCAGCCACCGCAGTCCCGGAAAACGGGGCGACTTCGCCGGGTCCGTCTTGGTCCCGGTATCGGCGGGCTGGGATGTGCCCGGACCGGTGGGGTTTGCGCCGCCTGTCCCGTCACTTCCAGGCTCGTCGGCAAAAGCCAGTGCGCCGGAACCACTCATCAACATGCCGCCCGCGACGGCGCAGACGGCGGCGGTGTACCGGATCAGCGACCGCTCCACCATGTCCTCACTCCAACCCCCAGACGACAGCGCCATCAGGCGCATCGGAGTAAGCGCATTGTCTCACATTCGTACCACCGGAAATATCCCAACGGGAAAATTCCGAAACCCTCGACCGGCCTCGGACCGGCACGGAAAAAGTGCCCTCCGACAGCGGGCGATAGTGTTGGTCCACCAACCGCGGCGCGGGCATACATGTTCGCAATGCGCGCAATGCATCGGAAAGCTCGACCAGACGACCGGGAGGCCAGCCCGCATGGGCCTGTTCACCAAGCGCACGAGCAGAGCGACCCGCCGCGCCGAGGCCCGGGCGCTGAAACGGCGAGCCAAGCTCGATGCCAAATACGCCGCGCGTAACGAGAAGCGCCGCATCAAAGCCGAACAACGCGCCGCACAGAAGGCGCTGCGCGCCCAGCTCAAGGCCCAGCGGGAAAGCGACAAGGCGGCGTTGAAGGTGGCCGAAACCAACCTGAAGGCGGCACGCGAAGGCAAGGTGTTCTCACCGACCCGGATTCGCCGGACGCTGACGGTCACGCGGTTGCTGGCGCCGATCGTGGTGCCGGTCGCCTACCGGGTAGCGGTTGGCGCCCGCGGATGGCTCGACGAACGACGCGCCGACCGTCTCGGCGTGCCGTTGACCGAGCTCGGCCAGTTCTCCGGCCACGGCGCACGGCTGTCGGCCCGCATCGCCGGGGCCGAGCATTCGCTGCGGCTGGTTGCC
The DNA here is from genome assembly GCF_059812855.1 of Mycobacterium sp. NGS35. Lineage (NCBI taxonomy): Bacteria > Bacillati > Actinomycetota > Actinomycetes > Mycobacteriales > Mycobacteriaceae > Mycobacterium > Mycobacterium sp. NGS35. The sequence goes on along the minus strand of NZ_JCALDL010000010.1, from coordinate 74,580 downwards.
GACAAGAACCCGAAGGACGCCGAGACCAAGCAGTTCGTCGCCGCCATCACCGGCCGGCTCAAGGACCTGTCCGCGGCCGTCACCGCGGCCGAGAACATGCCGCCCGCGCGACGTCGTGCCGCCCATGCCGCCATCTCCACCGAGTTGGACGGCATCGACGCTGATCTGCTGGCCCGGCTGGGCTTGCACTGACCCGGATGCGCCGACTCGACGCCGCAGCGCGCTGGCGCGGCGCGTCGGCGGCGCTGCTGAGTGTGGCGCTGTCGGTGGGCGCCCACGGCGTCGCCGGTGGCGGCTTCCCGAGCGGCGCAACGCTCGTGCTTCTCGTCGTGCTGGCCGCGACGCTCGGCGCGGTAGCGGCGGGCAGCCTATGGGCCGCCCGTCGGGCCGGCTTGATGGCGCTGTTGGCCGGCGGCCAGATTCTGGGTCACGTGCTCGCGGCGAGCGCGGGGCACCTCCACGCGCCGGTGCCCGCTCCGACGATGGTGGCTGCGCATGCCGCTGCTGTCGTCGTGGGGGCGGCGCTGATCGCCGCCGGCGAGCGGCTGTGGCAGGCATTGTCGGCGGTCGTGCGGGCCGTCACGTCGCCGCAGGTGTCGGCCCATCACTCCTCCGCTGCACCCGCGACGGTTTCGGATCAGCCGCCGCAGTGGATGGTTCTGCTCTTCGCGTCGATGCCGCGTCGTGGTCCGCCGGTCGGCCCGCTCCGCTGACCCGACCCCGACGACAAGAAAGCAGACAACCGAATGACACGCATTTCCCGGGCGCTTCACCGCGCCCTGATCCTCGCCGTGGTGACCGCCACGGCACTGACCGCCGGGCTTCTCGCCGGCACCGCGCCGGCGTCGGCTCACGTCCACGTGGACGCCGACGATGCCGTGCCCGGCGAGTGGGCGCTGCTGAGCTTCGAGGTGCCGAACGAATCCGAAAACGGTTCGCTGACAACGGCATTGACGGTGACGCTGCCGGCCGGCAGCGTTGCCTCGGCTGAGTTGGTGCCGGGCTGGACCGTCAAGCTCGATCGCGACGTGGCCGCTGGAACCGTCCGGTCGGTCACCTGGACCGCCGCACCGGGCGGCGGCATCCCGCCCGACCAGTTCGCATTGTTCCGGGTGTCGTTGAAGCTGCCGCAGTCCGACAGCGCGAGTTTCCCTGCGACACAGACCTATTCGGACGGTTCGGTGGTCCGCTGGGATCAGGGCGCGCTTCCGGGCGGCGGTGAACCCGAGCATCCGGCGCCCACGCTGACGATGCATGCCGAGGACGCACCCTCGCACAGCGACGACCTCGCGCGCTGGCTAGCCGTTGCGTCGCTGGTGGTGAGTGCGGCCGCGGCGACGCTTGCCTTGGTGCGGCGGCGCCGGTCATGAGGATCGCTGTCCTGCTGGCCGGGCTGCTGACGGCTCTGAGCTTGGCGACGGCGCCGGTGGCTTCCGCCCATGCCGCCCGGATCGCGAACGATCCCGCCGACGGGGCCCGGCTGTCCAGCGGACCGGCGCAGGTCAGCGCAACCTTCAACGGGCCGCTGCAAACCGCTTTCGCCGCGATGACGGTGGTGGGCCCTGACGGCACCATATGGACCCAGGGCGAGCCTCGCGTCGAGGGCGCCGTCGTCACCGTCGGTCTGCGACCGCTGGGGCCCGCCGGCCGATACACCGTCAACTATCGGGTCACGTCGGCCGACGGGCACCCGGTGACGGGTTCGTGGTGGTTCGAGCTGACAGCGCCCGGCACGGGCACGCCCGGACCCGCGGTTTCGCCGCCGAAAAGCAGGGGCGTGCCGGTGTGGCCGTTCGTGGTGTTCGCGGTGGCGGTCGTCGGAATCGGTGCGGGGTTAGCGTTGCGACGGCGCGGGCGCAGCTGAGCCGGCCATGAAGGCAGCGTCGGCAGTGGCCGGCGTGCTCGCGGCCGTCGTCGTCGCGTCGGCCGGCGCAGTCGCGCTCGCGTTCCCCCACGCGGCTCCCGCGGCTGCGGCGGTGCGGACGCTGGCCGACTGCGCGGCGGTCACCACGCTCGGGCTGACCGTGGTGCCGGCGCTCGACGACGGCCGCCGGCGCGCCGAACTCGCGCGGCTGGCGGCCCCGCCGCTGATCACGGTAAGCGCTGCGTGGCTGGCCGGCGAACTGCTGCGCCAGCTGCTGGCCGCAGCACAGACCGCCGACGTCGCGGTGACCGTGCTGTCGGCGCGGGCTGCGCTCGAGTTCACCATGCATACTGCCGCGGGCCGTGCCGGACTGGTCAGCATCCTCGCGGCAGTCACGGTCGGTGTGATCGCAGCGGCGGCCCGGGAATCGGCCGCACTGTCGGCGGCAGCCGTGGGCACGTCCGCACTGGGTATCGCCGCGCGGGTGGTCAGCGGACATCTGTCCCAAAGCGCCTGGGCCGCAGTCGCTGTCGCGGTGCACGCGCTGGCGGCCGCGGTATGGTGCGGCGCGCTGGCCGCATTGGTGATCACGGTCAGGCACCGCGGTCAGTGGGCCAGGGTGCTGCCGCGATTCGCGCGCACGGCTCTGGTGTGCGTGGCTGCGCTGTTGGGCAGCGGTGTGCTGGCAGCGGCTGAGGCAGCTGGATCGCCCGTCTACTGGTACGCCAGCGGGTACGGGCGCGTGCTGTTGGCCAAGGTGGCGCTAGCCGCCGCACTGGTGGTGTTGGCGTGGCACAACCGTACCGTCTGGCTGCCGGCGGCGCGCTCCCATCGGGCCGCCGTCACGGCGTCGCAGGGCCGCGCGGTCGCCGAGGTGGCGCTGATGGCCGCGGCGCTGGCGCTCGCGGCGGCGCTGGCCGTGACGGGATAGAGGCCTGCGGTAGCCGCTGGCATGATGGGGTACCCCGCGAGAAATTGCGAAGGAGCAGCCATATGGCAGACCAGCCGGACCGACCGGACGAGCCGCGCGACCCCGCGTCGCCGCCTGCCGATCCGCCCGCACCGGGTCAGAAGCCTCCCGCGAAGCGCGCTCCCGCGAAGGCCGCCAAGAAGGCGCCTGCCAAGGCGGCGAAGAAGGCGCCCGCCAAAGGCGCCAAGGCCAGCAAGGCCGACAAGGCCGCGCCGAAGAAGACCGCCAAGAAAGCCGCGCCACCCCCGCCACCTGCTCCGCCGCCGCCGCCCCCTCCCGCCGAGCAGGCGCCCCAGCCAACGCAGCCCGCACCCGAACCGATCAGCGCCACGCTCGCCGACACCAACGGCGAGAGCCGCTACGGCGCTGCCGACGACGTCGCCGCCCGCGCGCGCCAAGCGGTGGACACCGCCGGTGACACCCTGGCTACCAGCGTCAGCCGAATGCAGATCTCGCAGGCGCGTGTGCAGATCGCGGTGGCGCTGGCGTTGGCCCTGCTGGCGATCGTGGTGGTCCGGCGGCTGCTCGCTGGCGACTGATGTCGGCGCCGGGCGTCCCCGGCGATTGATGACGGCTTGACCCTGACGCGACGTCAGGGCCGATAGTGGTGCCATGCACAGCAAGACCGTCGGCGCCGTCGCCGCCCTCACCGGCGTGTCGGTACGGACGCTGCACCACTACCACCACATCGGTCTGGTGGTGCCCAGCATCCGCACCGCGGCCGGATACCGCGGCTACACCGACGCCGACATCGAGCGACTGCATCTGGTCCTGGTTTACCGGGCCGCCGGCCTACCCCTCGACGAGATCGCCAAGCTGCTCGACGACCCGGAGGTCGACACCTTGGCGCACCTGCGCCGCCAGCACCAGCTGCTGCTCGACCAGAGAGACCGCCTGGACAGCACGATCACCGCATTGGAGAAACTCATGGACGCCCACCGCTCCGGTATTCGTTTGACCGCCGAAGAGCAAGTCGAAATCTTCGGCAGCACAAAGTTTTCCGAGGAGTACGCCGCCGAGGCCCAGCAGCGCTGGGGTGACACCGAGCAGTGGCGGCAGTCGCAGCGGCGCACAGCCGGCTACACCAAGGCCGACTGGCTGCAGATCAAGGCCGAAGGCGAGCAGCTGCTGTCCGATTTCGCCGCAGCCAAGCGCGACGGGGTGGTGCCCGGTTCGGAACGCGCGAACGAGCTGGCGTCGCGACATCGCGACAGCATCGAGCGGTTCTACGACTGCAGCGAGCAGATGCACACCTGCCTGGCCGAGATGTACGTGACCGACGAGCGGTTCACCCGCTATTACGACGACGCCGAACCCGGGCTGGCGCAGTTCGTGCACGACGTGATCGTCGCCGCGTACAGCAACGTAGATTCTGGGGCGTGACGAACCGCGTAGAACCCCGCGCCACCGCAGACCTGGTCGACGAGATCGGCCCGGCAGTGCGCAGCTGTGACACTCAGTTCCGTCAGTTCGGCGGTCGGCGGATGTTCGCCGGACGAATCCATACCGTGCGCTGCTTCGAAGACAACGCTCTGCTCAAATCCGTGCTGTCGGAGCCAGGCGACGGCGGTGTGCTGGTGGTCGACGGCGGAGCGTCGCTGCACAGCGCACTGGTTGGCGACGTGATCGCGGGGCTCGGGCAGGACAACGGGTGGTCCGGGATCATCGTCAACGGGGCGGTGCGCGACTCGGCGGCGCTGCGCACCGTCGACATCGGCATCAAGGCGCTGGGCACCAATCCCCGCAAGAGCGGTAAGGCAGGCTCCGGCGAACGCGACGTAGAGGTCGAGTTCGGCGGAGTCACCTTCGCGCCAGGCGAATTCGTCTACAGCGACGACGACGGAATAGTGGTTACGCCGATGCCGCGCTGATCGCCGCCGGGCGCTTCGAGAACTCCAGCGCCGAGTCGTCGACCTTGCCGAGCCGAATCAGGCCCACGTCGAACAGGTAGTTCTGCTTGAGCCGCCACGGCACCTTGTGGCCGGCCTTCGGCAGCCGATCCAGCGCCCGCAGCACATAGCCGGGCGTGAAGTCCATCAGCGGGCGCTCTTCGATCGAGTCACCCGGATGCCGCGGAACCACGGTGTCGTAACCGTTGGCGTTCATGTAATTGATGACGCGACAAGCGAATTCGGAGACCAGGTCGGCCTTGAGCGTCCACGACGCGTTCGTGTAGCCGATCGTGAAGACCATGTTCGGCAGCTCGGTGAGCATCATGCCCTTGTAGGCCATCAAATTGTGGAGGTCCACGGGGACGCCGTTGCGCAAGATCGCGGCACCGCCGAACAGCCGCAGGTTCAGACCCGTTGCGGTGATGATGATGTCGGCCTGCAGCTCCTGGCCTGAGCTGAGCCGGATGCCGGTCTCGGTGAACGTGTCGATGGTGTCGGTGACCACGTCGGCCTTACCGTGCCGGATCGTGCGGAACAGGTCGCCGTCGGGCGCCAGGCACAGCCGCTCGTCCCACGGGTTGTAGCGCGGCCCGAAATGCTTGTCGACGTCGTAGCCCTGCGGCAGGCGCCGCTTGGCCATGGTCATCAGCTGCTTGCGCATGTAGTTGGGGAACTTGCGGCTGAGCTGGTAGACGGCGGCCTGGTAGAGGATGCTCTTCCACCGGATCGCCAGATACGCGAGCTTGGGCGGCAGCCGCTTCTGCACCTGCACCGCGAACGGATCCACGGCGGGCAGGGAACCGATGTAGGTGGGTGAGCGCTGCAGCATCGTCACATGCCCGGCGCCTGAATTGGCAAGGGCCGGAATCAAAGTCACCGCCGTGGCGCCACTTCCGATGACGACGATCCGCTTGCCCTGGTAGTCGAGGTCTTCCGGCCAATGCTGGGGATGCACGATCACACCCCGGAAGTTCTCGGCGCCCGGGAATTCGGGCGAATAGCCCTGGTCGTAGTCGTAGTACCCGCTGCATGCCATCAGGAACGAGCAGCTGATCTCGACGGTCTCGCCGTCTCGGCCGACCTTCAGGTGCCAGGCGTTGTCGTCGTCGGACCAGTCAGCGGCCACCACCTTGTGGCGGTAGCGGATGTGCTTGTCGATGCCGAACTCTTCGGCGGTTTCCTTCAGGTAGGCCATGATCGACGGCCCGTCAGCGATCGCGCGCTCCGACGTCCACGGCTTGAACCGGAAGCCCAGGGTGTACATGTCGGAGTCCGACCGGATGCCCGGGTATTTGAACAGATCCCACGTGCCACCGAGGCTGTCGCGGGCCTCGAGGATGGCATAGCTCTTGGTGGGGCAGCGCTCCTGCAGATGCCACGCGGCGCTGATGCCGGAGATGCCGGCGCCGACGATCACAACGTCGAGATGTTCGGACATGCGGCCCACGGTATCAACGCTGTGTCGAATCGGTCAACGCAGTGTCGACAACGTCGACATGGCGTAGAGTGCCTGCCGTGACCGCTTCCGCACCTTCCCGTGGCCGCCGCTCGTCGCGGCCGTCGGGCGACGACCGGGAGGCGGCGATCCTGCGCACGGCCGAGCGGCTGCTCGAAGAGCGCGCGATGACCGAAATCTCCGTCGACGATCTGGCCCGTGGTGCCGGCATCTCGCGCCCGACCTTCTACTTCTACTTTCCGTCCAAGACCGCGGTCATGCTGACGCTGCTCGATCGGGTGGTCGAGGAAGCCAACGCCGCGCTCGACGGGCTGGCCGAACAACTGCCCGACGACCCGGCTAAAGGCTGGCGCATCGGGATCAGCGCGTTCTTCGAGGCGTTCAGCGCGCACAAGGCCGTCGCCCGCGCGGGCGCACCAGCGCTCGTGCTCGACAGCGCCATCCGGGAACTCTGGTCGACGCTGATGCAGAAGTGCGTCGACAACACCGCGGCCCTGATCCGCGCCGAACGCGAACGCGGCGCGGCACCTGACACCATCCCCGTCGATGACCTCGCGACGGCGCTGAACCTGATGAACGAGCGGGCGATGACGGCAGCGTTCAACGACGAACGGCCGTCGATTCCCGAGGACCGGCTCGTCGACACCCTCACCCACATCTGGCTGACCAGCATTTACGGCCGCACGCCATAGGTGTCAGACCCCGGCGCGACGATGGGGTCGTGGGTCGTGACGCCAGCATCCTGCACGCCGACCTCGACTCGTTCTACGCGTCGGTCGAGCAGCGTGACGATCCCGCGCTGCGCGGACGGCCGGTGATCGTCGGCGGCGGGGTGGTGCTGGCCGCCAGTTACGAGGCCAAGGCCTACGGCGTGCGCACCGCGATGAGCGGCGGCCAGGCCCGGCGGCTGTGCCCTCACGCGGTGGTCGTGCCGCCCCGGATGTCGGCCTACAGCGCGGCCTCCGACGCGGTGTTCGACGTGTTCCGCGACACCACACCCATGGTCGAGCCGCTGTCGGTGGACGAGGCGTTCCTGGACGTCGGCGGACTGCGCCGCATTGCCGGGGCGCCCGTCGACATCGCCGAAAAGCTGAGGGCCGACGTCCGCGAGCGCGTGGGCCTGCCGATCACGGTCGGTATCGCGCGGACGAAATTCCTTGCCAAGGTGGCCAGCCAAGTGGCCAAGCCCGACGGCTTGCTGTTGGTTGCTCCGGACCGGGAGCTTGCCTTCCTGCAGCCGCTGCCGGTGCGCCGGCTGTGGGGCGTCGGCGCGGTCACCGCCGAGAAGCTGCACGCGCACGGGCTCGAGACTGTGGCCGACGTCGCCGAGCTGGGCGAGCCCATGCTGGCGTCGCTGGTTGGGCCGGCGATGGGCCGGCGGCTGTTCGCGCTGTCACGCAACGTCGATTCGCGCCGGGTACAGACGGGTGTGCGGCGGCGTTCAGTGGGCGCCCAGCGGGCGCTCGGCCGCGGCCGGCACAGCGCAGCCGACGTCGACGTGACGGTCGTCACGCTCGTCGAACGCATTGCCCGCAGGATGCGCGCCGCCGGACGCACCGGCCGCACCGTGGTACTGCGACTGCGGTTCGAGGACTTCGGCCGCGCCACCCGCTCGCACACGCTGCCCCAAGCCACCGCCGCCACCGCGCCGCTCTTGGCGGCGGCACGCGAATTGGTCTGTACGGCAACTCCTTTGATCGCCCAGCGTGGTCTGACCTTGATCGGCTTCAGCGTCGCCAACATCGACCGCGACGGCGTTGCCCAACTCGAGTTGCCCTTCGACTCGGCGCCCGACGGCGTCGCGCTGGACGGGGCACTGGACCTCGTGCGCCGGCGCTACGGCACCGGTGCGGTCACCCGCGCTGTGCTGCTGGGCCGCGACGCCGGCTTGGAGATGCCGCACCTGCCGGATTGACCACAGCAAAACAGGCATGAGTCCGTTACGGGCCGGGTAACCGCAGAGCAACAACACGGGAGGAACTGGTTCATGCGCGTCACCAGGAAACAGGCGGAGCTCAACAGGCAGCGCATCATCGACAGCGCCATTCGGTTGTTTTCCGAACGTGGAGTCGACGGGGTCGGCGTCGCCGAGGTGATGGCTGATGCCGGTTTCACTCACGGAGGCTTCTACAACCACTTCTCGTCGAAAGACGATCTCGTCAACGAGGCCTGCCGCGCGTCGTTCGCTCGCTCGATGAACGCCATGCGCGAAGGAGATTGCACGCTCGACCGGTTGCGTGACGACGAGTTCGGCGCCTGCGTGTCAGCCGCGATGCTGAGCGAGTCCGCGAAAGGCAAGGCCGGCCTCAGCGCCGTTTTCGCGAAGGGAATCCGTGAGTTCCTCGACATGCTCACCGAGCGGTACGGCAGCCACGAGCGCGCCGTGTCCAGTTTGAGCTGCTTCGTCGGCGCCCGAGTGCTGGCCCAGGCAGTAGCGCAGTCCGACCGGGAATTGGCGGAGCAATTCGACGCCGCGCTCTACCCGAAGGACGCTCAGCCGCGGCTCCAGGCCAGCAACTGATCGACCGGCCAGGTGTTGACGATCCGTTCGGCCGGCACGCCCGCGTCCAGCGCGCGCTGCGCGCCGTAGGCCAAGAACTCGAGCTGCCCAGGCGCGTGTGCGTCGGTATCGATGGAGAACACGCACCCGATGTGCAACGCCAGATCCAGCAAGCGCCGCGGCGGATCCCGGCGTTCCGGGCGTGAATTGATCTCGACGGCCGTGCCGTGCTCCGCGCAGGCGGTGAATACCTTTTCGGCGTCGAACTTCGACTCCGGCCGCAGGCCCCGGTTGCCGTCGACAAGCCGGCCGGTGCAGTGTCCCAGCACGTCGACCAGCGGATTCGACACCGCTCGCAGCATCCGGCGCGTCATCGACGGGGCGTCCATGGACAACTTGGAATGGACGCTGGCCACCACGACGTCGAGCCGGTCGAGCAATTCGGGCTCCTGGTCCAGGGAGCCGTCCTCGAGGATGTCCACCTCGATGCCGGTGAGGATCCGCATGGGCGCCAGCTCGTCGCGCAGCTCGTCGATCACATCGAGCTGTGCGCGCAGCCGCTCCGGGGACAGCCCATTGGCGATCTTCAACCGCGGGGAGTGATCGGTCAGCGCGCAGTACTCGTGCCCCAGCGCCTTGGCCGCCTGCATCATTTCCTCGATCGGCGCCGACCCGTCGGACCAGTTCGAGTGCAGATGCAGATCGCCCTTGAGTGCCGCGCGGATCTCGCCGCCACCCAAATCGCTTGCGCCAGCACGTAATTCGAGGAGAAGCTGCGGCACCTGGCCCGACCACGCCTCGGCGATCACCTTCGCGGTCTTCGGGCCTACCCCGGACAGGCTCTGCCAGCCGTTCGTCTGCCCCAGCCGGTCGCGCTCGGCCTCGTCCAGCGCCTCGATGACGTCAGCGGCACGCCGGTAGGCCATCACCCGCCGGGGCTCTTCACGCGCGCGGTCTTTGTAGTAGGCGATCTCTCGCAGCGCGGCTACCGGATCCATGACTCCAGTGTGCCGCTTCGGCCCGTGACTTCAGATTCCCGCGAGGTCGGATAGTTCCCGGGCCTTGTCCACCAGCGCGTCGATCCGTGGACGGTGGAAGTCCCGCGGGCGCCATGTTGTGTGGCTCGTCCACCGCTCGGCGCATGACTCCTTCGGCGATGATCGCCCAGCGTGGACAGCTCCCAGTCCAGCGTTGCCATCACCTCGCCCGCCTGCCGGGAGGTGATGAGTTGCGCAGATGGAAGCCGCCATGCACCAGCGTGATTTCGCGTTGCTCGGGCATGGCGGCAGCGAGCCGACGGCGTGGATCCGCGCCAGGGTGCGCGGCATGATACTGCGACCTGGCGACGCTGTTGCGGTGTCAACGCCTGTGCGACCTCCATCGTGTCGACGACCACACCGTCGACGAACTCCATCAACACCAACGGCACGTCGGAGAACTCAGAATCGACCGTGATGCCGAGGACTTCCGGGACAGGCGCCTCGGAATTGCGAAGCGCCGCAACGAGTCTCGCATCGCGAACCACGTCGTGGGCGGAGGCCAGCAGATCACCCAGGCACGACCAGCGGCGTCGGTGACGCGGTACGTCAAGTTCGATTGCCCAAGCCCTATTCGCCGGAATTGAAGTGGCGCCGCGAATTCGATGCCCAAGGTTTCGAGCCGGGAGCGTCTCTCGGCACGACCATCATCGATTGCTGACGGTGTGCCGGGGCGGCCGGGTCCGTTCTCCCCATCACGATCAAGACCTTGCAATTGCGGTGCATCGCGTTAAGGGCGAACCACTTTCGGCCGTTGAGGATGTCGTCGTCAACGTCGCGGACCATCGACATTTCCACGTTGGTCGCATCCGAGCTCGCGACCTGGGGCTCGGTCTACGAGTGGTCGACTACACCGACTCGACGAGCTCGTCGGGCGGCACGCCGACGCGCTCCAGTGCCTTGTAGAAGGCCTGCGGCTCGGCCCAGCTTTCCGGGGCGAACGCGCCGGTGCGGGTGCCGTCCTGCTCGAGCGCCAGCACCATGAACGCGGCGCACGCGGTGCCGGTGATAGCGGCCATGTCGGCCATCAGGTATTTGTCGCGTCCGGCGGTCGGGGTGCGCTTGATGACGGCCGCCGGCAGGCCATCTCGCAGACCCGTGACACGCACCAGCAGCCCGCCACGGTAGGTTTCCCGGCGGCGTGCGGCCGACCTCGCTACGAACGTGATCAGCTCGCCGATATCGCCCTCACCGGTACGGACCAGGTCGATCAAACCGGCGACGGCGTAGCGCCAGCCCTTGGGGCTGCCCATCCGGAAGTTGAGCAGATCCTCCATGAAGTCCACGGCTTCGTTGACGGTCATCTTGCCCTGCTGCACGGCCAGCCCTACCCCGCGAGCGACACCGTTGAAGCCGACCGGGTCGAGCCCGCCGAAGCAGCGGATGCTTCTGGCGTCGGGGTAGCGGCGGGGCAGGGTGGCAGGCTCGGGGTGAGCGGTCTCGTGCATGAGGGTGTGACCCAGGCCGCCGCCCATTGGGGCCGAGCGCGTTTCGACCCAGGACTCGTGCATGACCGGTCCGCCGTTCTCCCACGTCAGGCAGGGGCCCGCGGCGACGTGCAGCATGTGCTCCAGCACCGCGCGGCCAATGCCGGGGCGCTCATCGCCGACGACCCAAAACACTTCGATGTTCTCCACCGTGTCCAGCTCGCTGGCGGCGTCGACCACCATGACGTTGGTCATGCCCGGCGAGGCACCACAGCCCACGTAGAGCGGTATGCCCGCCTCCTGTGCCCGCTCGTAGAGGGACAATGCGTGCAGAGTGCTCTCGATGTCGTCGTCGAAATCGAGGTACGGCACCTTGGCCTCGAGGCACGCCTCGACGACGGGCCGGGACGTGCGGACGTAGGGTCCGGCGCCCAGGACGACGAGCGCAGCGCCGCCGATCGCCTTGCGCAGGGCCTCGCGGTCATACAGGTCCAGCCGTTGGGCCGTTGCACGGCCTGCCGGTAGCCGCCGGACCAACGACTCGAGCAGCTCGGGCCTGATGTCGTAGAGCGCGAGCTCCCAATCGCCGTCGGCGACCGCGAAGCGCTCGATGGCCAGCCGGCACATCTCCCCGGCCGCGCCAATGAACACCACGCGCGGCACGGCGCCGTTGCTGCTGGACATAACCCTCTCCGATCTGTCGGCGTCACCACAGCCGGGGCCGCGGGCGAGCTATATTCAAACTCGACTCGTGTTTGACTATAGGGGCGCGCGCGGCGCGCTGTCAATGCCGAACAGGCGAGCGCGGCAGTCACGGAGCGTTAACACACCACGCCTCTAACGCGTAGTTTCTGAATCCGAATCGGGAGCGGATAATGTGCTGGTCACATCCGGGACGTACCCATGACGACGACTCGTCTTGTTGCAGCGATCATTCGGTGAACGCCGCGGTGGATGGTCTCGCGACGCTGGCGCACATGGTGCGTCGAGGTGAAGGCGGTCTGCTGCTGCGTCTGACCGCGCACGCGTTGCGTGACGTGACTCGTGCCCTCACCAAGCGGTCGCCGAATCGTGTGCCGGTGGTGGGTCAACCCGGATCGACGGCCATGATCACCGGCCCTGGGGCCGAGGAGGCGACAACGCGATGGCCGGCCCGACCGTGCGCAACGAGGTCTGCGCCCGCACCGCGCTCGAAGTGGCGACGAGTCGTCCTACCACCTTCGCCAGCCGCCTCGCCTGCCCGATCCTCATGCAGGTGGGCACCGACGATGCTGTCGCACCGCCCAGTGCGGCGCGTCGCATCGTGGAGAAGGCCGGGTATTGGGCCGAGTTGCGCGAATATCGCATCGACCACTTGGACGTCTTCGGCGATCCATGGCAGCAGCGGGCGCTGGCTGACCAACTCGAGTTTCTGTCGTACGTCCTCGATCCGTCGCGCGGACCCGACATTCACTTGCGGGCCCATACGGCAGCGGACTCCCCGCGGTGATCAGCCGGTCGACGTTGACACTCCTATAGGGGCTTCAGCTGACACGGCTGCGACGGGATGCATTGCGGTGCAAGGCTTTTCGTCCTGACTTAGCGGTCGCAGCGGCTGGCCGGAGCGAATTAGTTGGTGTCGCAACCTGTTTGAGCGTCTCTGCGGTGCCGGCAGGCGACCGGGTAGAAGGGCACCTCAGTTGTTGGTCGGTGGTGGTTGGGGTTGGAAGGGTTGGTACCACCACCAATCGGCGCGATCGCCGGTGGGTCCGGGGCATGGTGGGACCGCGGGCGGGGGGCGTTTGGGTGGGCGGGCCAGCGAGGCGGCGTTGAGTGGTCGCCCGGCGTGGTCGGTGACGAGGAGCGCGTCGGCGGGCCCGGTGATGGTGATCTGGCCGCGATGGTGCAGCCGGTGATGATGCGGGCACACCAACACCAGATTGGCCAACTCGGTGGGGCCGCCGTCTTCCCAATGCCGAAGGTGATGGGCGTGCAACCCGCGGGTGGCCCCGCAGCCGGGCACCACACAGCTGCGGTCACGATGCTCGAGCGCGCGGCGCAGCCGCCGGTTGACCACCCGGGTGGTACGCCCGGCCCCGAGGGGTTGCCCGTCGCGTTCGAACCACACCTCACAGGTGGCATCACACGACAAATAGCGGCGCTCGGAATCCGACAACACCGGCCCCAGATGCAGCGCCGCGACACGGTCTTTGACATCCAGATGCATGACCACGGTGGTGTGCTGGCCGTGCGGGCGGCGCGCCACCTCGACATCCCAGCCCGCCTCGACCAGCCGCATGAACGCCTCCGCGGTATTGGGCAGCGGCGGGGCCGTCTCCGACGAGCGCTCGTCGTCGCCGTGGTCGCGTTTGTACTCGGCGATCAACCCATCCAGATGCGACGCCAACGCCGCATCGAACGTCGCCGCCTCATCATGGGGAAGCCTGATCCGATAACAGCTGAACGCGTCGTTGGTGGTTTTGGTGATCGAGCGCTCCGGCTCGCGCCGTGGCTCGGGGTCGGGTTGGGGTCGCGGTTCGAGCTTGACCGCGGTGCGCAACTGGTTGACCGTCGCGACGCCGGCCAGCTGCACATAATGCTCATCAGACCCCTCACCCGCGTGCGCGGCGATCACCCCGACCTGATCCAGCGACAACCGGCCCTCTATCAACCCCTGCACACAGCGCGGAAACTGCTCACGCCGGCCCGCCACCGTGGCGATCGTGTGCGCCGTCGCCGACGACACACCCAGCTTCCAGGCCACCAACGCCGGCACCGACCGCGCGCCGGTCGCACCCCACAACCCGTCCCGATCGATCTCGGCGACGATCTCCACGATCCGCCCGTCAATCGCATTACGCTGACCCGCCAACTCCGCCAACTCCTCAAACAGCACCTCAAGACGCTGCGCAGGACTCACCGCAACAACGGCCGACGACGCGATCGAGGACATAACGACACCATCGCACCCACCACCGACAAGTCCGCGGCCACGAGCCACACCAAACGTGGATCTCCACGGTCGGTCACCTGACACGGTGTCGACGAGATCGATTACGCCGGTGAGGTTTTCCGCCGACGCTGCTTTGCGTACGTCTCGAGATAGGCGGTGATAAGGCGTCGCGCTTCATTGATCGTCGCGTCGTCGCCGGTTGGGGCGATCCGGAAGGCGACGTCGAACAGTCGATTGCCTGCCTCGAATGCCAGTTGCACAGCGAGTTCCGGGGTGTCGGCACGAATGAGGTCTCGGTCGGTGAGGAACTCCCAGAATCGCTTCGCCTGGGTCTCGTCGAACGCGCGTGCCAGTTCGGTGAGTATCGCGCTTCGGCCCGCGAACCACAGCTGGACGAAGCCCGGGTGCTCGCGGAAGTAGTCAAGGTACGCGTCGATACCCGCATCCACGGCCTTGCGCAGAGTTCGGAGCTTGCGGTTGCTCAGCGCAGCGTTAAGGCGAGCGTCGAGCTCGCTGAGGTGGCGCTGCACCAGCTCGGCGTCGACCTGATGGCGGTCCGCGAAATAGTGGTACACCGACGCGATCGGAATGCCGGCCCGCTCACTGATCGCCTTGAGCGTCGCCGACTCGTAACCTTGCTCCTCGAGTAGTGACTCAGCAGCGTCCAAGATCGCCTGCACCCGCTCGATACCCCGTCGCTGCACGGGCGCTGGACGCGCGGGAATCTGAACCGGGCGCCGAGTTTCGAACATGATTCGGGATCGTATCAGGTTCCCGACTTGGTCGCCGCGTACAGATTATCCGATAGACTCGAATCCGAGTCGATATCTGGATGCGTCTAAGTATGGCCGGGGAACGGAGAGAACGTGGCCGATGGTTATGACGTCGTGGTGGTCGGTGCCGGTCTCGCCGGACTCATCGCGGCGCGAGATGTCAGCGCAAACGGCTATTCGGTGCTCCTCCTCGAGGCGCGCGACCGGGTCGGTGGCCGGACGTACACAGGCGAAGCCTTTGGTCGCCAGCTGGAATTCGGTGGCGCGTACGTGCACTGGACCCAGCCGAACATGTGGTGTGAACTCGAGCGTCACAACATTCCCCTGGCGGTGCCGCTGGAAGCCCAGACAGTGTACTGGCTGGCCGACGGCGCCGTGCATTCCGGCGGTCCGGAGGTCTACGCGACCGCACTGGATCCCCTGATGGGTCAGTTCTTCGCCGACGCCCGGGCTCATTTTCCGCTGCCATTTGACGTCAATGCGGTTGACACCAGTGCCATTGAGAACGAGACGCTGTCCGACCGGATGGCCTCGCTGGGCCTGCCGGCGTACGAGCGTGACCTGCTGGACGGCGCGATGGCCAGCCTTGTCACCGCGCCCAAGGAGCACGGCGTTGCGCAGCTCCTCTGCTGTGCTGCAACGTATTTCGGAAGCTATGCCGCATTCTTCGAAACCGCCGGCGTTTGGCCGATCGAGGGTGGCACCAAACGGCTTGTCGACGCCATCATCGCAGGGTCGAACGCGCAGCTGCGCCTGTCCACGCCGGTCGCTTCAGTCGATGACGACGGCTCCGGTGTCACGGTGACGACTCGTAGCGGCGAGCAGATCCGAACACTGGCGGCGGTAATTGCGTTGCCCCTCAACACCTTAGGCGACATCACCATTACCCCCGACGTCCCGCCGTCGGCGCGCGCCATGATCGACCAAAAGAATCCGATCATGGCCTCGAAGATCTGGGTGAGGGCCAAGGGCGAGCTCGAACCCTTCCAGGCGCTGGCACCGGTTGGCAAGAATCCGATCAACGCCGCGAGGGTCGAATACCACGGCGACGGCGACACATTCGTCATGTGCCTCTGCTCTGACGCCTCAGCCGTCGACGCCGCCGGCCGGGATTCCGTGCAGGCGGCGTTGCGAACGTTCGTTCCTGACATCGAAGTGCTCGACACAGCCAGCCACGACTGGGCCGCCGACGAATTCTCCAAGGGCGGGTGGATGATGCACCGGCCGGGTCACTTCACCCGTGGGGCTCCGTTGTTGCGGAGGCCGCACGGGCGAATCCACTTCGCCGGTAGCGACATCGCAGGAATTGAAGCCGGCGCGATCGAAGGCGCCATGAGTACCGGCGCAAGCGCAGCACGGAATGTTGTTGCGGCGCTCACCACCGGTTTCAAGACTCCGCCGTGACGGAGAACCGATTTTGGGTCGCATCTCGGCACCCACTGAAGGCCGCCCGTTGCGCCCAGCCATGACGGCCCCGCGGCAGCGACTACCCTCGGCCCGGTGCGATTCGCGTTCAAAACCTCACCGCAGAACACCACCTGGTCGGACATGCTGGCCGTCTGGGGGCAGCTGACGACATCGACGTCTACGAATCCGGCTGGACGTTCGACCACTTCTACCCGATCTTCTCCGACCCGGCCGGACCGTGCCTGGAGGGCTGGACCACGCTGACTGCGCTGGCCCAAGCCACCCGCCGACTGCGGCTGGGCACGCTGGTCACCGGAGTCCACTACCGGCATCCGGCGGTGCTGGCCAACATGGCGGCGGCGCTGGACATCATCTCGAACGGCCGGCTGGAACTCGGCATCGGCGCGGGCTGGAACGAAGAAGAATCCGGCGCGTACGGGATCGAGCTTGGCTCCATCAAAGAGCGCTTCGACCGCTTTGAAGAGGCCTGCCAGGTTCTCGTCGGGCTGCTGTCGCAGGACACCACGGATTTCGACGGCACGTACTACCACCTCAAGGTGGCGCGCAACGAGCCGAAGGGGCCGCAGCGCCCGCATCCGCCGATCTGCATCGGGGGCAGCGGCGAGAAGCGCACACTGCGCATCACCGCGCGCTACGCCCAGCACTGGAATTTCGTCGGTGGGCCACCTGAGGAGTTCGCCCGCAAGCGCGACGTGCTGGCGGCCCACTGCGCCGACATCGGACGGGATCCGAAAGAGATCATGCTGTCGGCGCATGTGCGCCTCGACGACGACCGCGACTACGCCAAGGTGGTGGCAGACGCGGCGGCGCTTGGCGAAGAAGGGCTGGACCTGGCGATCGTCTACCTACCCGTGCCGCACACCCCCGACGTGCTCGAGCCGCTGGCGACAGCGATCAGCGATTCGGGACTGCTTCAGAAGGTAACGGATAGATAACGGTCAGCAAAGGCCAGCAACCTCGGCACTTGATGCGCTGACCGTGGCGTTCGGCAGGTCAGACGCCGTAACGCAGTAACTCGTCCGCAGTGACCAGGCGCTCGTGCTTAGCTGGAAACTCGCGGCTCTTCACGGGGTGTCGAAACCATGACCAGGCAATTCGACCCACCCGAGACCGGGGTATCGGGTTCAGGTGCACGATGAACACTCCTGCGGTGAACCAGCTTCAGATATTTGCGCAGTGGTAAGGGTACACCGCACCACCAACGTCCAATCATTGAACACCTGATTTACGGCAAACTCTGGGAGGCGCGCCAAAAACTCTCGACCGCGTGTCGAGACTTATCTGCGTTAGCGCTGAGGCGCGGCCGTCGGTTTGATCGGCGCGGGCAGCGCGGTGACGCCCATCAGGTAGTCGTCCACCGCCGCCGCGGCCGCCCGGCCCTCGGCGATCGCCCACACGATCAGCGACTGCCCGCGTCCCATGTCGCCGGCCACGAACACGCCCGGCACGCTGGTGGCGAAGTCGTCGTCGCGGGCGACGTTGCCGCGCTCGGTGAACTCCACCCCGAGATCGGTCAGCAGACCTTCCCGCTCTGGGCCGACGAAGCCCATCGCCAACAGCACCAGATCGGCCTCCAGCTCGAAGTCCGTGCCCTCGACCTTGACGAACTTGCCGTCTTGCATCCGCACCTCATGCGCCCGCAGCCCCGTCACGTGGCCGTCGGCGCCGATGAACTCCTCGGTGTTGACCGAGAACACCCGCTCGCCGCCTTCTTCGTGCGCCGACGACACCCTGAACATCAGCGGATAGGTGGGCCACGGCGTCGACTCCGCCCGGGTGTCCGGCGGCCGCGGCATGATCTCGAACTGGTGCACCTCAGTGGCGCCCTGTCGCAGCACCGTGCCCAGGCAGTCGGCGCCGGTGTCGCCGCCACCGATGATCACCACCTTCTTGCCTTTCGCGGTGATCGGCGGCTCGCCGTCCGGCCCCAAGACGTCGTCGCCGAGCTGCACCCGGTTGGCCCACGGCAGGAACTCCATCGCCTGATGAATGCCGTCGAGATCGCGTCCGGGGATCGGCAGGTCGCGCCATGCCGTCGCGCCGCCGGCGAGCACCACCGCGTCGAAGTCGGCCCGCAGCTGCTCAGCAGTGATGTCGACGCCGACGTTCACGCTGGCTTTGAAGACCGTGCCTTCGGCTTCCATTTGCGCGAGCCGACGGTCGATGTGGCGCTTTTCCATCTTGAATTCCGGAATCCCGTAGCGCAGCAGCCCGCCGATGCGGTCGTCACGCTCGAACACCGTCACCATGTGGCCGGCGCGGGTCAGCTGCTGCGCAGCCGCCAGCCCGGCCGGCCCGGATCCCACCACCGCGACGGTCTTGCCCGTGAGCACCGACGGCCGGATCGGGGTCACCCAGCCCTGTTCGAAGGCGTTGTCGATGATCTCGACCTCGACCTGCTTGATGGTCACCGGATCCTGGTTGATGCCCAACACGCATGACGCCTCGCACGGCGCCGGGCAGAGCCGGCCGGTGAATTCCGGGAAGTTGTTGGTGGCATGCAGCCGGTCGATCGCGTCGCGCCAGCGGTCGGTGCGCACCAGGTCGTTCCACTCGGGAATCAAGTTGCCCAACGGACAACCGTTGTGGCAGAACGGAATTCCGCAATCCATACAGCGGGTCGCCTGAATCCGCAACTTGTCGTGCGGGAAGTCTTCGTAGACCTCTTTCCAGTCGCGGATGCGCAGCGGGATGGGCCGCCGCTTGGGCAGTTCGCGCTGACGGTATTTGAGGAAGCCGGCGGGATCAGCCATGGGCCGCCGCCATGATCGCTTCGTCGACGTCGGTGCCGTTCTGTTCGGCCTCGGCGATCGCCTCCAGCACCCGCTTGTAGTCGCGAGGCATCACCTTGACGAACCGCTGCCGCTCGGCACCCCAGTGCGCCAGGACGCGCTTGCCCGGGACCGAGTCGGTGGCGTCGACATGCTTGGTCAACATCCGGTGCAACCACTCGAAGTCGTCGTCGTCGAGCTCTTCCAACTCCACCATCTCCGGGTTCAGATGTTCGGACAGCACCGAATTCGGGTCGTACACGTAGGCCACTCCGCCGGACATGCCGGCGGCGAAGTTGCGTCCGGTCGGCCCGAGGATGACCACTTTGCCGCCGGTCATGTACTCGCAGCCGTGATCGCCGACGCCCTCCACCACTGCGTGCGCGCCGGAGTTGCGCACCGCGAACCGCTCGCCCACCTGCCCGCGCAGGAAGCACTCGCCGCTGGTGGCGCCGAACAGCACCACGTTGCCGGCAATGATGTTGTCCTCGGCGACGTAACCCTCCGGGGCGTTGCGCGACGGCCGCACGACGACACGACCACCCGAGAGCCCTTTGCCCACATAGTCGTTGGCGTCGCCATACACCCGCAGCGTGATGCCGCGCGGCACGAACGCACCGAAGCTGTTGCCGGCCGACCCGTCGAACGTGATGTCGATGGTGTCGTCGGGAAGCCCTTGTCCCCCATATGCTTTCGTTAGTTCATGGCCAAGCATGGTGCCGACGGTGCGGTTCACGTTGGAGATCGTGGTGGAGAACTTCACCGGTGTCTGGGAATCGAGCGCCTCGCGGCTCATCACGATCAGCTGCTGATCCAGCGCCTTGTCCAGACCGTGGTCCTGACGCGAACTGCAGTACAGATCCTGGTTCATGAACGCCGACTCGGGCTCGTACAGCACCGGCGCCAGATCCAGCTTGCGGGCCTTCCAGTGCTCGGCGGCCACCGTGGTGTCCAAGGCACCGACCTGCCCCACCGCCTCGTTGATGCTGCGGAAACCCAACTGTGCCAGGTACTCCCGCACTTCCTCGGCGATGAACATGAAGAAGTTCTCGACGAACTCCGGCTTGCCGGTGTAGCGCTTGCGCAGCTCGGGGTTCTGAGTGGCCACCCCCACCGGACAGGTGTCGAGGTGACAGACCCGCATCATGACGCAGCCCGACACCACCAGCGGCGCAGTGGCGAAGCCGTACTCCTCGGCGCCCAACAGCGTCGCGATCATCACGTCGCGCCCGGTCTTGAGCTGGCCGTCCACCTGGACGACGATCCGGTCACGTAACCCGTTGAGCAGCAACGTCTGCTGCGTCTCGGCCAGGCCCAATTCCCACGGAGCGCCGGCGTGCTTCATCGACGTCAGCGGCGTCGCGCCGGTGCCGCCGTCGTGCCCGGAGATCAGCACCACGTCGGCGTGCGCCTTGGACACGCCTGCAGCTACCGTGCCGACTCCGTTCTCCGACACCAGCTTCACGTGCACACGCGCGGCCGGGTTCGAGTTCTTCAGGTCGTAGATCAGCTGCGCCAAATCTTCGATCGAGTAGATGTCGTGGTGCGGCGGCGGCGAGATCAGTCCCACACCCGGCGTGGAGTGCCGCACCTCGGCCACCCACGGATACACCTTGTGACCCGGAAGTTGGCCTCCTTCACCGGGTTTCGCGCCCTGGGCCATCTTGATCTGGATGTCGGTGCAGTTGGTCAGGTAGTGCGACGTGACACCGAACCGGCCGGATGCCACCTGCTTGATCGCACTGCGCCGCCAGTCGCCGTTGGGGTCCTTCTCGAAGCGGCGGACGTCCTCGCCGCCCTCACCGCAGTTCGACCGGCCGCCAAGGCGATTCATCGCGATCGCCAGCGTCTCGTGAGCCTCGGCGGAAATCGAGCCGTAGCTCATCGCGCCCGTGGAGAACCGCTTGACGATCTCGCTGGCCGGCTCGACCTCCTCGATCGGCACCGGCGGCCGCACACCCTCCTTGAACCGCAGCAGCCCGCGCAGCGAGGCGATCCGCTCGGACTGGTCGTCGACCAGCTTCGTGTACTCCTTGAAAATCTTGTACTGGCCGGTGCGGGTGGAGTGCTGCAGCTTGAACACCGTGTCGGGGTTGAACAGGTGGTACTCGCCCTCGCGGCGCCACTGGTATTCGCCGCCCACCTCGAGTTCGCGGTGTGCGCGCTCCTCGGGCCGTGGCAGGAACGCCAATGCATGCCGACGCGCGACGTCGTCGGCGATGTCGTCGAGGTCGATGCCCCCGGTCGGACAGGTCAGCCCGGTGAAGTACTCGTCGAGCACGGCCTGACTGATGCCGACAGCCTGGAACAGCTGGGCACCGGTGTAGGACGCCAGCGTCGAAATGCCCATCTTGGACATGACTTTCAGCACGCCCTTGCCGGCGGCCTTGACGTAGTTGCTCAGCGCCTTCTCGCGATCGAGCCCGGTGATCACCTTGCGGTCGAGCATGTCTTCGATCGACTCGAACGCCATGTACGGGTTGATCGCCGCGGCGCCGAACCCGATCAGCGCGGCCATGTGGTGCACCTCGCGGGCGTCACCGGACTCGACCACCAGGCCGACCAGTGTGCGCGAGCGCTCCCGCACCAGATGGTGGTGCACCGCGGCGACCGACAGCAGCGACGGGATGGGCGCCATCTTCTCGTCGGACTCGCGGTCGGACAGCACGATGATGCGGGCGCCATCGGCGATCGCCGCCGACGCCTGCCTGCGGATGTCGTCGAGCGCGGCGCGCAACCCGGCGCCGCCCTTCGCCACCGGGTAGAGGCAGCGAATCACCGTGGTGCGCATGCCATGTCGGCGACCGTTGACCTCCGCGTCGGGGTCGAGGTTGACCAGCTTGGCCAGCTCATGGTTACGCAGGATCGGCTGCTGCAGCACGATCTGGCGGCACGAGTTCTCGTCGGGCGACAGCAGGTCGCCCTCAGGGCCGATCACGCCCTGCAGGCTGGTCACCACTTCCTCGCGGATCGCGTCCAGCGGCGGGTTGGTCACTTGGGCGAACAACTGCTGGAAGTAGTCGTAGAGCATCCGCGGCCGCTGCGACAGGACTGCGACGGGGGTGTCTGTGCCCATGGAGCCGATGGGCTCGGCGCCGGTGCGTGCCATCGGCGCGACGAGCAAATTCAACTCTTCGTAGGTGTAACCGAACACCAACTGCCGCAACACGATTCGGTGGTGCGGCATCCGCACGTACGGACCCTGCGGCAATTCCTCCAGTGCGATCAGCCCGTTGTCCAGCCACTCCTGATACGGGTGCTCGGCGGCCAGCTCTGCTTTGATCTCCTCGTCGGAGACGATGCGGCCCTGAGCCGTGTCCACCAAGAACATCCGGCCGGGCTGCAGACGCATCCTCTTGACCACCGTGGACGGGTCGAGGTTGAGCACGCCGGCCTCTGACGCCATCACCACTAGTCCGTCGCTGGTGACCCAGATCCGCGACGGCCGGAGCCCGTTGCGGTCCAGCACCGCGCCCACCACCGTGCCGTCGGTGAACGTCATCGACGCCGGGCCGTCCCACGGCTCCATCAGCGATGAGTGGTACTGGTAGAACGCCCGGCGCGCGGGGTCCATCGACTCGTGGCGCTCCCACGCCTCGGGGATCATCATCAGCACCGCGTGGGCGAGGCTGCGGCCGCCGAGGTGCAGCAGCTCCAGCACTTCGTCGAAGCGGGCAGTGTCCGACGCGCCCGGTGTGCAGATGGGGAACAGCTTCTCGACGTCCGTGCCGAACACGTCGGTGCGGATCAGCGCCTCGCGGGCGCGCATCCAGTTCTCGTTGCCCGTGACGGTGTTGATCTCGCCGTTGTGGGCGATCCGCCGGAACGGGTGGGCCAGCGGCCACGACGGGAACGTGTTGGTCGAAAAGCGCGAGTGCACAATGCCCAGCGCGCTGGTCAGCCGATCGTCTTGCAGGTCGAGGTAGAACGCCTTGAGCTGCGGGGTGGTGAGCATGCCCTTGTAGACCAGGGTCTGGCCGGAAAGGCTTGGGAAATATACGGTTTCGCGGCCCGGACCGTCCTGGCCCGGACCCTTGGTGCCCAGCTCGTGCTCGGCGCGCTTGCGGATGACGTAGACCCGGCGCTCGAGGTCCATGCCCGACGCACCGCCGATGAAGATCTGGCGGAAGGTCGGCATCGCGTCGCGGGCGAGCGCGCCCAGTGACGACTCGTCGGTGGGCACGTTGCGCCAGCCGAGCACCTCGAGTCCCTCGGCCTCGACGATCTTCTCCACCGCAGCGCAGGCCTCCGCGGCCTCCTTGGACGACTGCGGCAAAAACGCCATCCCGGTCGCATAGCTACCGGCCTCGGGCAGGTCGAAATCGACGACCGCCCGCAGGAACTCGTCGGGAACCTGGATCAGGATCCCCGCGCCGTCACCGGTGTGCTGCTCGGCCCCGGCCGCGCCGCGGTGCTCGAGGTTCAACAGGGCGGTGATCGCCTTGTCGACAATGTCGCGGCTGCGCCGGCCGTACATGTCCACGACCATGGCGACGCCGCAGGCGTCGTGTTCGAACGCGGGGTTGTAGAGCCCGACACTGCTGGGCGCCATTCCCACCTACCTTTTCCGCACGCTTTCGCGAAAGTCTCTCTCGGTTGCCGACGGTGTGCTCCCTGGGCGGTGGGTCGCACCCTCGGACTTGTCAATTCTGGGCCGGTTCACTCCGGCCGAAAAGAGGGGCCGAATCCCGCGGAGGGAATGCAGCCGTACGACGCTGAACGGCGCACTTGTCCCGGTTGCGACAAGTGCTGAAAACGATATGACAAACAGGCCCTGACATGCCAACTTTGTCCACCCTCGCCGCTGCGTGCCCCGCCGTCGGCGGGAGTGCCCCAAGCGGTCCGGGCCTGACCCGAATCGGCTGTGCCGCTTGTCGATTCATGCTACGCCCGTGCGGCAGACGCTCACGCGCCGAGCGACATCGGATTTGCTGTGATTCTCAACTCATCGCCCCGAGCCAAGGAATCGCTGGTTAAGTCAATTCTCATCATTTGCTGTGACGCTCACCACGCGATGCACGGCGGCCGCAATCCGGGCGCAGAACTCTTCTGCCCCCTCGTCGGCGTGGGTCATGGCCCGCAGGAACGTCGCGCCGCGGATGATGTCGAACACCACATCGGCGTCGCAGCCCGGCGCCGCTTTGCCCTCAGCGATCGCCCGGGCGATCACCGCGTCCAGGGCGGCCCGCACCGGAAGCTCACCGCGATCGAGCAGGCGGTGGTAGCTGTCAGGGTCGCGGCTGTATCCAGCGAGCAGTCCCGGCACCGCCGCCCGCGCCGCCGGCTCGCTGGCGACGTCGAGGAACAGCCGCACCCAGGTGTACAGGTCGGCGCGCAGATCTCCAGTGGGTGCGGGCAGGTCGAACGTGTCGAGGTGCAGCACCGCCTCCTCCAGCAACTCGGCCTTACTGGTCCAGCGCCGGTAGATGGACGGGATGCTCACGTTGGCCCGCCGGGCGATCTCGGCGAGCGTGGTGTCTTCGTAGCCGCGTTCGGCGACGACGTCGCGGGCGGCGGCGATGATGGCCGCAGCGATCGCCGGGTCGCGCGGCCGGCCGGGTCTCACGCGGCCGGACTGGTCGGGCGCAGCCACTACGTCCTCCCTATTGATTACGTGCCGTAACGTAATATACCGTTCGCGCATGTTGGTCGCGCATGACGAGCTGATGTGTCACCAGTTGCCGACGACGTTCGACCACGTCGAGCAGTCCGACCTGCGCTGGACCGAACGGGTGGTGATCTACGGGTTCGACCCCGCCACCGGCACGAGTCTGATGACCGGTATGGCCCGCTACCCCAACCGCAATGTCACCGACGCGTATGCGATGGCCACGATCGACGGGCAGGCGCATGTGGTGCGGGCGTCGCGCGACATCTCGGCGGGGGTCGACGGCATCGCGTCGTGGCAAATCGGCCCGTACGGTTACCGCATCGTCGAGCCGCTGCGGCAGGTCCAAGCCACGCTCGACACCGACGCCATGAGCATGGACCTGACGTTTTCCGGGGTCTTCCCGTGCTACGAGCAGGCGCCGGCGTTCTTCCGGCACCGCGGCCGCGTCGACGAGGACGCCCGCCGCTTCTACCAGAACGGCCACGCCACCGGGTCGATCGTTGCCGCCGACCACCGAATCGAGATCCGGCCAGACACGTGGGTGTTCGGCCGGGATCACAGCTGGGGCGTGCGGCGCGGCGGCGGAGGCGGCAACCTGCCTGAGTCGCAGATCCTGCAACCGCATGAAATCCCCGACGGCGTCCTGTATTTCATGGGCATCTTCCAATTCGACGACCGCCTGGTGCATTTCGCGCAACGCGAGGACGCCGACGGCCGGATCTGGCACTACGAGGGTGAACTGCTCTACCCGATCTCCACCGGCGAGCCCGGCCAGAAGATCACCAGCGTGGATCACAATTTCGTGTTCCGCCCTCAACAACCGCGGGTGATCGCCGGCGGCGAGGTGACCGTTCATGCGGAAGATGGCTCGAGCCAGAACATTTCGATCACCCCTATCACCGACTTCTGGCCGGGCTTCGCCGGTTACGACGAATACCGCGGCTACGCGTCGGGCTACTGGCGCGGGTCCAGCTACCTCGACCACTTCGTCGTCGACACCACCGATCTCAGCGAGGTCGCCAAAGTCAGCATGCTCAGCGAGACGCTGTGCACGCTGCGGTGCGGCGACGCGACCGGCCACGGCCTGGTGGAAATGGTGTTCATGGGCCGCAACGACCGCTACGGCTACGCGGGTTACTGATGGGCGCCTCGGCGCGGCCCACCGCCGACGAGCTACCTGTGCTGGTGGAAAACGTTGTGAGGCAACGTGTTTCGCGGGCGGCGCGGGTGGTGAACTGGCGCGCGGCCGAGCGCGGACTGTCCACCGAGACATATCTGTTCGACGTCGCCGATGCCGACGGCGCGGTGCTGCGGCGATTGGTGTTTCGTCGCCCCCCGGCCGTGGCGCTGTATCCGGACTACGACATCCTGCGCCAAGCGTTGGTGATGAATCGGTTAGCGCACACCGCAATTCCGGTGCCGCGGGTGCTGTGGCTGGACCGGTCCGGCCGCGACGTCGGCAGCCCGTACCTGGTGATGGAACAGGTGCCCAACATCGGCGGCCCCGGCGACTTCCCGTCGTATCACAGCGAGGGCCTGTACTTCGACGCGACCGAAGACCAGCGCTCGACGATGTGGTGGGGATGTCTGCAGGCGATCGCCGACATCCACAAATTGGACTGGCGCGCATTGCGGCTGGACTCGCTGTTGTGCCCGGCCTCCAGTGCTCATCCGCTGCGGCAGGTGGTCGACTACTACCGGTCGACGCTGCGCTGGGCGATGGGTGAGCGGCCGCGCCCCGAGCTGCTGGCGGCTGTCGACTGGCTCGCCGACAACATCTACGAGCCGGAGCATCTGTGTTTGTGCTGGGGCGACAGCCGCCTGTCGAACGTGCTGTTCGGGCCTAGCTACGAGGTCGCGGCAGTGCTCGACTGGGAGGTCGCCTACATCGGTGACCACGAAGCCGATCTCGCGTGGATGTTGTTTCTGGACTGGTCGTACAGCGATCAGCAGCAGATTCCCCGGCTGGCCGGCACGCCTGGCCGCGAAGAGACGATCGCCCGCTACGAGCAGCTCACCGGGTGGCCGGTACGCAACCTGCGCTACAACGAGGTGCTGGCCGCGGTTGCGCTGTCGGCACCGGTGCTTCGCCTGCAGGCCAAGCTGCTTGCCGACGGATTGATCACCGAAGACTTCGACCTGGCCGGCTTCTGCGTGGAACGGATCCGCCAGCTGCTGGGATAGCCGGCGCCGGACCCTGCCGGCCGTGGTCACCCCTCGTCTACCACGGTCGGCAGCCGGGCCGGACCTCCCCCGACGGGCCCAGCCCGGCCGGTCACTGGCCGGCTCACTGGACGGCGTAGCCGCCGTGTGCCGCCAACGACCGCAGCTGCTTGAGCGCGAACGCGCGCCCCCGGCCCCCTTCCGGAATGACCACGCCGGCCCACATGCCCTGCGCTGCGGGCATTTCGCAGGCCTCCTTGGCGCAAAGCCAGCGCCGCGGGCACGCCCGGCACACCGCTTTGGTGGCCTCGTCGGTGGCGGTGAGCCAGCGGTCGGGGTCGCGGGTGCAGGCGGCGATCTCGAACTCGGTCGCGGGCCGTTCCACCACCACGGTCATGTCGAAACTCCTTCCGTGCGCCGGTTACGCAGCGAAACCGTAGCAGTCGTTCCGTAGCGGTGCAACGCTTTCTTCGCGCGGCCCACCGAGCCCACCTCCGCAACCGTGCGTGATACGGCCACGAAACCGTAGCGAAGATACGGTCCGCCTGCTCGGCCGCGTCAGCGTGGCCGGATAGAGTGATCGTCGATGGACACCGCCGCGCCGCCGACGCTGACGGTCGAGTGTTCCGGCGCGGTCTACCGGCTCAGTCCCGAGCGTTCACCCGCCACGATCGGACGGTCGACCGATGCCGACGTGCCGACGACCGACCCGCGCATCTCGCTGGTGCATGTCCGCCTCGAAAGCGGTCGCGGTGGCTGGCGGGCCGTCGACGCTGGCACCCGCACCGGCATGTTCGTCGGCGGCGTGCGCCGAACGGTCGTCGACATCCACGACGGCCTCACGATCCACCTCGGCGATCGCGACGGCACGCCCGTCACATTCCGGTTCGCCACCGACCCCGCCGCTGCGGTCGGCGACGACGAGCCCGTCGACAGCGGAATCGCACGTGCCGGGGCCGCGGTGGCCGCGCGTCGGCGAGAGCTGAACATCACCCAGCGCACACTGGCCAAATACCGGATCATGAACGCCGGCGCGCTGATCGCGTTCGAGAAGGGCCGCAGCTGGCCACGTGAACGCACCCGCGCCAAGCTCGAGGAAATTCTGCAGTGGCCGCCCGGCACCATTGCGAACATCCGCAACGGCGGCGCCGTGCCGGGCCAGCGGTCAGAGCCGGAGGCCGACGCTGACCAGGCGCCGCTGATCGTCGGCGCGGTGGACGTCGCGATGAAGACGTTCGCCGCCGCCATCGACGCGCTACCCGACGAGTCCGCCGGGGACTTCGCGGAGCGGGCCGCGGTGATCCTTTCGGATCTGCGGCAGTTGGAGGCGGTCGTCGCCCGGGCCGCGCGCCAGAGCCGCGGTATGCCCGCGGTCGTGATGGCTCTGAGCGCGGTGCGAAAACGCTACGAGGACTTGATGTTTCGGGCTGCGGCCGCGCCGGACGCCACGCTGGGCCAGCGGCTGTTCGCGGCACGGCGGCGGGCCAACCTGTCCGCGGCCGAGGTCGGCAATGCGATCGGTGTGTCGGCGCAGCTGGTCGAGGCGCTCGAGGCAGGCCAGCCGGTCAGCGAGCACGACACCGCGGCGATCCGGCGGTTCCTGGCCCAGTTTCAGCAACCGGCTTAGCCGCTGCACTCACGCGAGCAGGGGCGCCGACTTTGCGCACCGAACCACCAGCGGCATGGCCGATACTGATGGCATGCCTCTCGAGGACTCGGTTCACCACGCGCGCGACGTGCTCGCCCGCGCCGATTCCCTGTTCGGTTCGGCGGCCGCCGAACCGCCGGCGCCGGCACCGCAGCTGTCCGAGCTCGCCGATCTCGTACGGCGCACCGCGACGCCGGACATGGTGGGGTCCGCGATCGCCGGCTACACCGCGTTCGCCCACGAGCGCGCCGCCAAATTGACGCGCCTCGCCGATGCCGACAAGGCATTGCACCGCGTGCTCGACGATGCGGCGCGAGCCGAGAACACCGCTGCGGCCGCATCCCGGTCGACACTCGCCGCCGCGCGAGCACACGTCGATCGTCACGAACAACTCGCGGCCACGCCGGGCGGTCAGCTGTCACTGCTCGCGGCCCTGCACGCTCACATCTGCCGCCAACAGGCTTTGGTGAGCGAGCATCACCAGCGGGCCGCCGAGCTGGCCGACCAGCTGCGGCTGGTGTCGTACGACTGATCATTTCCGGCGGCGCGGCGGCTGGCGAGGTGCGCAGATTCGCGCTGAAACAGCCCTCAACAGCGGGTTACGCTGAGGCGCGACGAAGGGGGTCGCGATGGAAGTCTGGTTGCAGCAGCAAGCGAGCGCGGTGCTCACCGCGCTGCAGCACGCCCAACAGCTCTTCGGTGGCCCTAGCGCGCCTCAGCCGCCGCGGCCGTTCGCGCCGCGCGAAGATCTGGAGGCTGACCTGGGCCGGCCATGGATGTGAGGCCGGCATGACGCAGCCGGCATTCGGCACCGACGAGCAACTCAGCGGCCGGGCCGCTGACGCCGTCGCCGACCTGCACGACGAGCTGCGCCGCCGCTTCTCCGGACTCAACGCCGCCGAGGCGCAACTGGCCGAGGCGGTGTTGACCGCCCAGGCGACCAGCGAAGCTGGCCGCGCCCGGCTGCAGAACATCCAGGCTCAGCTGGTCGAGGCGATCGCCAACCCGGTCAACGCGCTGGACACCCCGGCCGGCGAACGTCAATTCCTGATGTTCTTGCGCGCCAAAGTGGCTGAAATCCAGCGCGTGGTCGACGACGGCGCGCTGACCGCGCAGGACCAGGCAGAGCTTGCGCGGGCGCTGGGAAACGGCTACCTCGGCGACGACACGTCGGGGGCTGAGCCGGCGGCCGGTGAGTCCCGGCCCGTATCTGCGGCTCGCCCGTCCCCGATGCCGCAGACCACGCCCGCAGCCGGCATGGCGCCGGCTTCGCTCGGCGGTTTACCGCAGGCAACGCCGCCGGCCGCGCCGACGGCACCCGGCCTGGGCGCGGCCACGTCGCCGCTTTCCGGGCTGGCGCCACTGCTCGCGGAGCTCGGCCGCGACGAGTCGGAGCTCGGCCGCGACGAATCAGCCCCGAGGCGGGCCGACGACCAGCCCGCCGACGAGCATGAGAAATCGCCGCACCCGAAAGACGGGGAGCGAGAGGCCGGGGACGACGACACGCCAACGCGGGAAGACGATGACGAGCGGGAAACCGACGACCAGGACACACCGCCGGCTCCCGACGCCGCACCGCCCGGGGAACCCGCACCGGCGCAGACCCGGCCGGCCGCCAGCTAGGAGAGAACGACGATGGCAGAACAGGGCATCCGCGTCACGCCGGATGCGTTGCGGCAGATCGCATCTCAGCATGAGGGCATCGCCGACGAGATCGCCTCGGCGCGTGCGGCCGGCACGGACATCCTGGCGTCCGTCGCGACCCACGGGCCGATCATGCACACGTTCAAAGCCGCCGTCGCCGACGTCGTCGCCCGCCGCGACGCAGCCTTCGCGGCGCACGAGGCAGACCACCGAGCGGCCGCGGCCAAACTTCGCGAAGCCGCCGACCGCTTCACTGAACAAGAACAAATCAACGCAGCGAGGCTGCAGTTTTGAGCGACGAATCGTTTACCGCGTCGACGGCCGACAACACCGTGTTCGTCCGGGTCGCCGTCGCCGGCCACACGCTCGGCGTCCAGATCGAACCCGAGGCGATGCGCCTTTCGGCCCACAGCATCGCCGAGCGGATCATGGCCTGCAACGACTTCGCATATCTGAAGGGTCAGCTGGTGCTCCGCGACGAGTTGCAGCGGGCCGCCATCCCGGTCGACGACATGCCGACCGAGCAAGATCTAGCCGCGGCCGAACGTCGGCTGAGGGAGCTGTAGACCGACGATGAAAGTGGATCCAACCGGGCTCGTCGCTGCGGCTGAGCGGCTGCGCAATGCCGCGACGTCGCTGAGCGCGCCGGATGTCGCCGTACACCCGCCGCTGGCCGGCGATCACACGTCGGTCGCCGCCGCGGCGAGGCTCAACGCGGCCGGAGCGGCGCTCGCGTCGGCGATCAGCGCCCAAGCCGCCGGCCTGCTCGCCACCGCCGACCACCTGGCGGCCGTCGCCGCCGGCTTCACCGAGCAAGAGACCGTTAACGCAGCCGCGTTGAGCGGTGTGACGTCACGCGCTGAGCCGGTCGGGACCCCGTCTCTCCTCGCCGCGGTGCCGACCGTGCCCGCCGACACCCGGACAGCGCTGCCGCCGCCGACTGACGCCGACGGAGAAGCGGTGGCACGCAAGCTGCACGGCGGAAATGCTTCTGCGGGAACGACTTTCGCGCAGAGTTGGCGTTCTCGGGCCACAGCGGCCGATGGCGCGCGAGGCGTCGTGCGCGACGTCCTCGGCACACTGCCGGAGCTGTGGACCAGTCCTGCGGGCACTGCGGCGGCGACCGCTCGCCTGGCCGCCCACGCCGAGGGGCTGGCCACTGTCGCGGACCGGGCTGCAGCGCTAGCCGAGCAGGCGCAACGTCACGCGGACAGCTATCGCAACGCTGCCGCGAATGTTCCGCATCCGCAGGAGTTCCAGGCGAACCGCGAGGAGCTGCAGGCGGCGCTGGACGCCAACGCCAGATTCCCCGGTCGGTACACGCCGCTGGTGTCGTCGCTGATCGCCCAGCAGGGGGCGCTGAATCAGAAGGCGCTCAACAGCCAGGCCGCCTATCACGGCGACACCGATGCCGCCACTGCCGCCCGACCCGACGACAGCGTGACGCCCGAACAGGCCGGGCAGTTGGCATCACAGCTGCCGCAGATGATTCCTGGGCTGCTGGGGGCCATCGGCGGACTGCTCGGTGGGGCGATGTCGTCAGCCGGTGCCCTCCCGCAGACTCTGATGCAGACCGCCCAGCAGCTCGCCCAGACCGCCGTGCAAAGCCTCTCCGGGCTGGCCGTCTCTCCGCTCACCGGCAAGACAACGCCCCTAACGCATCCGGGCTCCACCCCGGCCGCGACCGCGAGAGCCGGCGGTCCTGCCCTCAGCGGCGCGACCAGACCCGCAGGCGGCATCGACACGACCCCCGTCGCGCCGTCCACGTCGTCGTCGGCAGCGTCGCGCCCCACGCTGCCACCAGGCGCGACGCCACCTGCCACCCCGGCGGCCGGGCCGTCCGCGGCTCCGATGGGCATGCCGATGGGTATGGTGCCGCCGCAAGCGGCCACCGACACGGAACGGCGTCAGGTGCCCGCCGACAAGAAGGTCGTGGTGACCGCGGCGCCGCACACCGAATCCGTCACCGGCCGCGGCACGGCCGCTCGCCTCGCGGCCGCACGCAGGATCGACGACGAGGCGCGATGACGGACTTCGACGATCTCGACGACGCCGCGAAGGTTCGCTACAGCCAGGCCGAACTTGCGGCCACGTTCGCCCAACTGAGCGCCGTGCTGGATCGGCTGGCTGCGTTGCGGACCAACGCCGCGGACCCCGACGGCGACGTCCGGCTCACCCTCGGCCCCGACGGCAGGTTGCTTACTCTTTTCATCGACGATTCGGTTCCGAGCCGGCTGACCCACCTCGCGCTCGAGGAGAAGATCAACAATCTGCTGGCCGAGGCCAACAGGGTCGCCGAGAAATCCAGGCGGGAGAGTTACTGATGTCCTCATTAGGGTGGCCCGGGTGACGACGCGCCCCTTCGTGCCTCCGCCCCGCGAGCCGGCACCGGAGACCGGCGGCGGCAAGATCGCCGTCGACGCGCCGATCGCCGCGCCCGTGCCGCCGCCGCGCAGCATCTGGGGCATCGTGTTGCCGATCGGCCTGGTCGTCGGCGTGGTGGGCTTCATCGTCGCGATGTACGTCTCCGGTCAGCGCTCGCTGGCCAACGGGTTCGCGATCTTCCCGCTGATCATGCTGATGAGCATGGGCGGCATGCTGTTCCGCGGCCGCGGCGCCGCCCAGCGCATGCCCTGGAGCCAGCTCGAGCAGTACCGCCGCGAATACTTCGCCCGGCTCGACGAGGTCCGCGACGAGGTCACCGAGGCGGCCCGCAAGCAGTGGGCGCACCGGGCGCACAGCCATTGGCCGCCGTCGCAGCTGGTCAGCGTGGCCGGCTCGCCGCGGATGTGGGAACGCCGCCCCGGCGACCCGGAGTTCGGCGTGGTCCGCCTCGGCACCGGCAACGTGGCGCTGGCAATGACCATCGACACCCCGCAGATCCCGGCCGCATCCAAGATCGAGCCGGCGACGGGGCACGCCCTGCGCAAGTTCTTGATCGAGCAGCGCCACGTGCGCAACATGGCCCGCGTCGTCTGGCTGGAACGCCAGCCCGGGGTCTCACTGGTCGGCGACATGGAAGCGGTGCGCAGCGTCGCTCGGTCCATGATCTGCCAGCTCGCCGCGTTCCACAGCCCCACCGACCTGCAGATCATGGTCGTCTCGTCGGCGCCGTCGCGATGGGACTGGATCAAATGGCTGCCGCACTGCCAGCACACTGCCACGCGGGACGGCTGCGGCGAGCGACGGCTGCTGTTCTTTTCGCCTGCCGAACTCGAGGGCTTCGCCGGCGACGAGCTGCTCGACCGCAAGGAATGGACGCCGCCGCCGTCCGGCCTGCACGGCGGACCGGATCCGTCGGCGCCGCCGCTGTGGGTGATCGTCGACGACCACTGCGGCGCGGCCGACGACTGGGCGGCCATCACCGGCAAGCGCGGCGTGGGCCGGGTCTGCTTCGTGCGGCTGGCTCCGGAGCCGACGACGGGCGTCGGCTTCGACCCGGACAGCACCTACCGGCTGTCGGACGGCGTGCTGCGCAAGCGGGCAGGGGCGATGCTGCGGTGAGCGCACCTCATGAACTCGAAGACGCGTTCTACGCGGTCGCCGACACGATGACGATCGCCGAGGCGGAGCGGTTCGCCCGCGCGCTGTCGGCGTGGCGCCCGGTGGGCTCGGCGTCCGTCGTCACGTCCGACGGCCCTGCGCGAGACTTGTTGGAAGTGCTGGGAATTCGCGATGCCCGCAAGCTCGACGTGGACCGGCTGTGGTCGGCGCGACGCACGCAGAACCGGCTGTGGATGCGGTTCCCGATCGGCTTGGACCCCTCCGGCGAGGTGGTCGAGCTGGATCTCAAGGAGACCTCGCAATACGGCATGGGCATGCATTCGGTGCTGATCGGGTTCTCCGGCTCGGGCAAGTCGGAGACGATCATCACCGAGGTCACGTCGCTTGCGCTGACTCATTCCCCCGAGACGGTCAACGTCGCGTTTCTGGACTGGAAGATGAAGTCGGCGGGCATCGTGCTCGAACGGTTTCCGCATGTCGTGGCAAGCGTCAGCAACCTCGGCGACGAGATGCACCTGGTCGAGCGCATGCTCGAGGCACTCGAGGGCGAGCTGGACCGCCGCGGCGCGTTGTGCGCGGCCACCAACTGCAAAGACCTCAACGTCTACAACGAGAAGCGACTCATCGACCCCTCGCT
Organism: Mycobacterium sp. NGS35; assembly: GCF_059812855.1. Classification (NCBI taxonomy): domain Bacteria; kingdom Bacillati; phylum Actinomycetota; class Actinomycetes; order Mycobacteriales; family Mycobacteriaceae; genus Mycobacterium; species Mycobacterium sp. NGS35. The sequence continues at coordinate 40,323 of NZ_JCALDL010000010.1, read as the reverse complement.
GGAGCCGGTGCCGGCGCTCGTGGTGATCATCGACGAATACCAGGAGCTCTTCGGCAGCGAACTGGGCAGCAAGTTCATCGACCTCTGTTGGCGGATCGTGCGTCAGGGCCGGTCGCTGCACGTGTTCCTGCAACTGGCCGGCCAGACCGTCGACGTACACCGGCTGCAGAAGATTCGCAGCCTGATCGGTTTCTTCATGGCGCTGCGGACCGGCACCGAGGAAGACTCGCGAGAGGCCATCGGCTCGGCGATCGCGGCCCATCTTCCCGAAAAGGGCAGGGAGGGAACGGGTTACCTGCGTGAGGGGCAGCGCCCGCCGCGTGAGTTCCGCGCGTTCTACAGCTCGCCGCCGTTCGTGCCGCCTCCTGAGACGGGCCCCGCGCCGCAGGCCGCCGCCGGCACATGGTTCTCGCCGCGGCCGTTCACCGCCACGGTCGCCGAGGACGAGGACGGCCTGCTGGCCACCCCGGCGCTCAACGGACAGGAGGTCGAACAGCCCCAGCCGGCCCCGCTCCCCGCCGCCCCGGGTGAGCTGCCGCCCACGCTCGTCGACACCATCGTCGAGTCACTGCGTGCCACCGGTGCACGGCCGCCGCGACAACTGTGGCTGCCGCCCTTGAACAAGCCCGCCGCCGCCGACGAACTGGTACGGCTGTACCGAGGCAAGCCGTGGGACGTCGACTACGGCGACAACGCCGGCCTCGCCTTCCCGGTGGGCATCGAGGACCGCCCGCGCCAGCACCGCCAGGACGTGCACACCCTGGATCTGCTGACCGCCAACGGGCTGGTGATCGGTGCGCCGCAGTCGGGCGTCACCACCACGCTGATGACGATGATGACGACGGCCGCGCTGATGTACCGCCCGGAGCGGGTGCAGTTCTACTGCGTCGCGGCCGGCGGCCCGAGCCTGGCCGCGGTCGCCGGCCTGCCGCACGTGGCGGGCTTGGCCCCGGCGCTGGACCGCGAAGGCGTCGGCCGCATCCTGGCGACCGTGCAGGGCATCGTCGCCGAGCGCGAAGCCATCTTCGCCAAGACCGGCTTGGACATGGAAGAGGTGCGGCGGCGCAAGTTCGGGCTCCAACCGCAGCCGGTTCCGGTAGCCGGTGGGGACGTCGTGCTCGTGATCGACGGCTGGGCGACCTTCGCCACCGAATACCCCCAATATGTCGACCACATCGTGGCCCTGGGCCGTGCGCTCAGCTACGGCGTGCACATCGTGGTGTCGCACACCAGCTACCTTCAGGGCTTCAAGCAGGCACTCAAGCCGCTGGCCACCGCGCGCATCGAACTGCGGCTCACCGATCCCGGCGACTCCGAGATGGACCGGGTGCTGGCACGCAAGGTGCCCAAGAACATCCCCGGCCGCGGCCTGACCAAAGCCGGGATGCATCTGCTGATCGGTGTGCCGGAGCTGGCCGAGCAACCGCAAGGCCGCGTCGACGCACGCTCCGTCGGCGCCGTCGTCGCCGCGCATTCCGGCGTGCGCAAGGCCGCGACCGTGAGCCGGCTGCCGGAGTCGGTGCCCTACGAAGAGGTCGCACGACGGGCGGGCCGCCCCGCCCGTCGCGGCCTGCTGGCGTTCGGGCTGTCAGAGACCGACCTCGGTCCGGCATACCTCGACCTCGACGACCACCCGCACGCCGTTGCGGTCGGGGCACCGCGGTCGGGACGCACCAATTTCCTGCGTACCGTGTGCCGCGCCATCACCTCGCAGTACACCCCCGACGAGGCCCGGCTGGTGATTCTCGATCCGCGACGCACACTCCTCGGGGTCGTGCAGGGCGCTCACCTGGGCGAGTACGCCTACACGCAGACCGCGATCCGCGAGGCGGTCCGCAAAGTGGTCACCGAGTTGGACAGCCGCCAGCCGCCGCCGGGCACCACTCAAGAAGAAATGATGACGAAGAAATTCTGGTCCGGTCCGGAGATCTTTGTTGTGATCGATGACGCCGGGCTGTGGCCGGTGATGGACAATCCGCTGGCTGCGCTGGCCATGCACGTCGAGCAAGCCCGCGACACCGGGCTGCACATCCTGGCCGGCACGGCGGTGGCCAACTGGAACCAGGTGGCGATCGGAAGTTCGCTTCTGGGCAAGATGCGCGCTTCGCTAACCCCCACCCTGATCCTCGACGGCCGCCGCGACGCCGGCAAGATCGTCGGCGACCTGGTCGCCGAGCCGCAGCGTCCCGGCAAGGCGATCTACTTCACCCGATCAGCCACCACCGGCGCACTGATCGCGTGGACCAACCCGCCGGCACTGCCCACGGGACCGATGTCTTGACCCAGCAAACCGGAGCGGAAGAATTCCACAGGGCCGATATTGGCGCTGTGGCACGTCTCACGGCCGGTTAGGATCATTTCGTCACGTTACGACGGTCGGGAGGAAACACATCCATGCTTGTCGATCCAGCGCTGTTGGGCGCCGCCGCGTCGACGGAAACCGCCGGAACCGCCACCATGGCGTCAGCCAGCACCGCCGCCGCGCCCGCCATCTCGGCCGTGCTGCCCCCGGGTTCTGACTCGGTGTCGGTGCGGGCCGCCGCAGTGCTCAACGCCCGCGGCGCGGAGACCACGGCAATTCTCGCGGACTACATCGCGATGCGTGGCCTGTTTGCGGGGGCGATCGGCAGCAGTGGCGCCACCTACTCGACGGTGGAGGGCATCAACGCAGCCACCGCTGCGTTGGGCGGCTAACCGGCTAGATGCCTGGGGTTGAATGGGGCGCGATGCCGCCTGAGGTCATCGCCGCGCAAGTGACCAGCGGGGACGGCGGCGCCAGCCTGACAGCAGCCATCGCGGCGTACCAGGAACTGGTGGCAACGCTCACCACCGAAGGCGCCACCATGGGCGCGACTGCGGCAGGTACCGCAGCCAGCGGATGGGAAGGCCTGGGCGGCACCGCGATGGTGGCCACCGCCATGCCCTACGTCGCTGCGCTGGAGGCGCTGACCGCCTGGATCGAGCAGGCGGGCACCGCCGCGGCGGCGATCCTGGACGCGTACCACACCACGCGCGCGTCGCTGATCCCAGTGCCGGCCTGTGAGACCAACCGAGCGCAGTTCGCCGCCGCCGTGGCGGCCGGCATTTTCGGCTGGCCCGAGGCCGTCGCCCTCGAGGGTCAGTATCAGGAGTACTGGGTGCAGAACGCCAGCCTCGCCGGCTCCTACGAGGGCGTCGTCACGGGAATCCTCGCGCCGCTGGCCACTCCGCCGCCGCCTGCACCGTTGACCGCAAACCCGGCCGGACCCGCCGCCCAGGCCGCCGCCGTCGGGGAGGCCGCCGCCAACGGCGCGGTGAACGCGAGCATGCACAGCAGCCTGCAAGGCGTCAACGAGGCAGCGAGCGGCACCCAAGCCGGCGCCGCGCCCGCCGAGGCGGCGCAATCGATGCTGTCCAGCGCCCCGCAGATGCTCGGCCAGCTCAGCCAGCTGCCGCAGATGGCGAGCCAGGCGCCGCAGATGCTTGGCCAGTTTCCCCAGATGCTCAGCCAGTTCCCGCAGATGGCGATGGGCATGCTGGGTCCTCTGACCAGCGGCATGAACGCTAGCTCCGCCGCAGACATGGCCGCCCTGGAGAAGGCCGGCGCGGATGTGGCTCCCGTGGCAGCCGGCACCGACGCCGCCGCGCGCACCGGCAGCAGCGGACTGTCGGGCAGTAGCGCGGTGATGTCCAGCTTCACGCGGCCCACCAGCAGCTTCAACGCTCCGGGGCCGCCGAAGCTGCCGACCGGATGGTCCGCGGCCACACCCGCCGTCCCGGAGGTTGCCTCCTCGGCGCAGCCGGCGATGGCCGGCGGAACCGGCGGCCTCTACGGTGCGCCGGGCATGATGCGCGATGACCGCAGCCAAGACAACGCCAAACCGGTGCGCACGGTGCAGCTGATGACCGCGCCCGCTGCGGGGAGGGGGGAATAACCGAAGAAATTGGTGCACGAACCACCGCTTCGTGCGGCTTAGACTCAGACGGACAGCAAACAAACCGAAAGAAGACATAGATGGCGGATTCGCAGTTACTCGTCACTCCCGATCAGATGCGCAGCGCTGCCCAGCAGCTCGAGCAGCTGCGCGACCAGGCCAACGCCACCCTGCAGAACTACCTCAACGCCGCCCATGACGTGCATTCATCGCAAGGCTGGTACGGCATGGCGGCAAGCACGAACATCACCACCACCGAAGAAATTCACAACGCTCAGATGAAGCTCACCACGCAATGGGGCGAGCTGATCAACACGCTGCGGCAAGCTGCCGACAACTACGAGCATCAGGAACAGAGCTCTCAGTCCACCATCGCCGGCGTCGCGAATTCGCTTTAACCAGAAGGGGTTTCATCCATGGACGGAATGTTCGTCTACAACCCGGCGATGCTGCCGGACTATGTGCAGTCCATCTCCACGGCCAGCGCTCAACTCGAGGACGTCCGCAGCCAGGCACAGAATGTGCTGGCGCATGTGCGCTCGGTGTTCGACTCCCGCGGTGGCGGCGCCTTCGAGCAGGCCCAGATGATGATCAACTCCGGCATCGACGCCGGCAAAGAGGTCATCATGCGGCACTCGCAGGTCGTCGGCAACGCCCATGAGGACATGGTCGCGACCGACGTCTCGGCGGCGCAGTCGTTCGGATTCTGACCCTCAGCAAACCTAGACCAGGGGAGGCTCTGCCGCGGAGACACCGCAGGGCCTCCCCTGTCTGATGTGAGAGAACCGATGGCTGATCTGACCACCACCACCGCCGGCATCTGGGTGCTGCAGGCGCTGCTCGGCGTCGAGACCATGCCGGTGACGCTGCGGTTGCGTCCGTACATTCCGTCGGTCGACTCCGGGCCGACGGTCGCGACCGTGGCCGGCGAGCGCCCGCTGACGCAGACCGCCGAGTACGCGAGCCTGGTGGCAGCCGGCGTCATCGGCGCCGACGGCCGTGTCGACGACGCGGTGCGCGACTGGCTGGCGGTGGTCGGCCGGCCCGAACGCGAAGTCGTCGTCGCCATCCGCCGCCCAGCCGAGAACTCCGACGGAGCGATCCAGGAACGGACACTGTCGGTGTGCCGGCGCGGACGCTGGCTGGCGATGATCGCCCGCAGCGGCGACGAGGTCGTGCTCGCCCCGGTCGGCGAGACCGCGTCACCCGACGAGCAGCTCGGGTTGATCTCCGACACGGTGCTGCATGCGTTCGGCGACGCCCCGCCGGCCGCAATCGACGGGGTCAACCTGCCCACCACTGCGCTCAAAGCGGCGATGGAAGCGGCCCGCGGAGGTGACCGCTGGGCGGTCGCCAACGCGCTGGCGCGACTGGGTCTGGCACCCGATCAGGTGGCCGCACTGGTGGCTGGTTTGCGGTTGGACGAATCCGCGATGGCGGTGGTCTCGGTCATCGACCATGGCGTTGCGCGCACAATCCACCCGGATGTGCTCGGCGTCTACGACACCGCCAGCGGGCGGTTCAGCCTGAGCACCACCAGCGCGCCGGACGGGTCGAGCTGGACCAGCATCTGGCCGGCCACACCGGGGTCGCTACGGCAGGACCTGACTCGGCTGCTTTCAGTGCCCCGGCCCGCCGCATACCCGGTTTGACCTCCGGTTTTCCACGACGCAAGCGACGATAAGGTACTGACACATGGCGTTGAACCTGGCGAGCGGCCTGCAGGTGTCGGCGCACTTCTTCTGGCAGCGCCGCAACGCTGCCGCGCTGTCGCACCACGGCGTGCGCATGGAGTTCGATCCAGTGCAGCGCCAGCGCGCGTCACTGCTGCTGGGCTTCGTCTTCGCGCTGCTCGGGGTGGCGCTGATGTTTCTGCTGTCGTGGTTCAAGCCGGCGGGGCAGGTGGGTAAGTCGACGATCCTGGCCGACCGCGACACCGGAGCGGTGTTCGTGCTTGTCGACGGGCGGCTTCATCCGGCGCTGAATCTGGCCAGCGCGCGGTTGATCGCCGGGCAGGCCGCCAATCCGACCTTCGTCAAAGCCACCGAGCTCTCCAATTACCCGCAGGGTCCGACGGTAGGCATTGCCGGAGCGCCGATGGCGATGCCGTTGCGCACTTCCGACGCCTCGCAGTGGGCGATCTGTGACACCGCGTCCTCCGGTAAGGCCTCTGCGCCGCCCACCGTGACCGCGATCGGCGGCCCGCTGACCGTCGGACAGCGGGCGCAGCAGCTGACCGCCCCCAAGGCGGTACTCGTCACGCACAACGACATGACCTATGTCATCTGGGGCGGCCACCGTTCCCAAGTCGACCTAGCCAACAAGGCTCTTGCTCTCGCACTCGGTGCGGATTCCGCTGCGCCACAGCCAGTTTCGATTTCCAACGCATTGTTCGACGCGCTGCCGGCCACGGAGCCGATCACGACTCCCGCGGTTCCCAACGCCGGCGCACCGGGCGGGTGGAACCTGGCACCGGGCGCTGTCGTCGGGTCAGTGCTGTCGGTGCGCGACCTGCAAACCGGCGAAGACACCTTCTATGTGCTGCTGACCGACGGAGTGCAGCGCATCTCGCCGTTCGTCGCGTCGCTGCTGCGCTCGGCCAACTCGTTCGGCAACCCGCTGCCGCTGGTGGTGGCGCCGGACAAGCTGACCCACGTGCCCGTCGTCCACTCACTGCCGGTGAGCTACTACCCCACCACCCGGCTGACGTTCGTCGACACCGCGGCCAATCCGGTGACATGTGTTGCGTGGTCCAAGGGCTCGACGGACCGTTCCGCGGTCACTACTGTGCTGTCCGGCAAGGGTTTGCCCATCCCGGTGGGCGCCGACTCGCGGCTGCTGCAGCTGGTCAAAGACGCCCGCGGCCCAGCGTCCATCGAGGCCGATCAGGTATACATGGCGCCGGGCGCCACCAACCTGGTGATGACCACCAGCGCTGCGCCGGAAGCCACCAGCCGGGAGTCGCTGTGGTGGATCAGCGACCAGGGGGTGCGGTACGGCATCTCGCTCGACGACGCGTCGCTGCGAGCTCTGGGCATCACCCCGGGCATGGCCCGGCAGGCGCCGTGGCCGCTGATCCGCGTATTCGCCGCTGGCCCGGCGCTTACCCGAGCGGACGCGCTGACGCAGCACGACACCGTGTCCGCGCCGGCGGAGGCAGCCCCGCTCGGCCAGCCCCGATAACGATTGTGAACAAGGAGACCGATCCAGCCGTGACCGAACGCGACGACTTCCTCCAAGAGCATCTCGGGCCGCCGCCGGATGACGAGCCCGCTCCCGCGCACGCCGCGCAAGACCCGCCCGACACCGCGGAGCAGCCGAGCACCCGCCCGGAGCCGGTCGTGCCCCGCTCCCCGGAGCCGGGTGTTCGTCCGTATGAGGGCGCGCCGCCGCCGCACCAGTGGCCGACGCCCCCGGAGCCCGGCGCTGCGGCGCAAGGCGCGCACTACCGCACCGGACCGGCAAGCTATCCCCCGCCGAGCCGGCAACCGCAGCAACCGGCCGCAGCCGGTGGCCCTACCTCCGCGGAAACCGGCCGGATGTTCAATCCGGGCCGGCCCGAACGCCAGTCGGGATGGCCGCCGGCACGGGAGCCGGCGGCGCCGGGTCAGCGGCCAGGTCCTGGCTGGCAGCAGCAGCCCGCGCCCCGCTGGCAGGAACCACCGACCCCGCCGACCAACTGGTCCTACGTCGACAGCATTCGCACCAGCGAACTCGTGCCGACCCGTAAGCCGCCGCCCGGTCGGGGCTGGCGCCGGGCGGTGTACAAGGCGACGTTCGGGCTGGTGAACCTCGGCCGGTCGCCGGACGAGCTGCGCCAAGCCGAGCTGGAAGCCAAGATTCGCTCGGTGCTGCGTGGCCACTACAAGATCGGCGTGCTGGGCAAGGGCGGCGTCGGCAAGACCACGATCGCCGCCAGCGTCGGCTCGATCCTGGCCGAGCTGCGCCAGGACGACCGGGTGGTCGCCATCGACGCCGACACCGCATTCGGCAAGCTAGGCAGCCGCGTCGACCCGCACGCCGCGGGCTCGTACTGGGAACTCGCCGCCGACGACCACCTCGACACGTTCGCCGACGTCCGCAGCCGCGTCGGCAACAACTCCGCCGGATTGTTCGTGCTCGCCGGCGAGGCGTCCACCGCGCGGCGCCGCGTGCTCGACCCGGCCGTCTATCGAGAGGCCGCACAGCGGCTGGACCGGCACTTCACGATCTCGATCGTCGACTGCGGCTCGACGATGGACAGCCCCGTCACCCAGGAGGTGCTGCGCGACCTCGACGCGCTGATCGTGGTCTCGTCGCCGTGGGTGGACGGCGCCGCCGCAGCCGGGCAGACCATGGAGTGGCTGGCCAACCGCGGGTTGACCGGGCTGCTGCACCGCACCGTGGTGGTGCTCAACGACTCCGACGGCCACGCCGACAAGCGCACGCGCAACATCCTGGTGCAGCAGTTCGCCAGCCGGGGCCAAGTGGTGATCGAGGTGCCGTACGACTCCCATCTGCGGCCCGGCGGAGTCATCGACGTGTCGACGGAGATGTCGCCGAAGACCCGCCGCAAGATGGTCGAGATCGCCGCCGCGATCGCAGAACATTTCCCGGCGACGACGGACGCGCCGCGGGAGAGGCGATGACCGCTTCGAGGGGACCGCGGTGACGACGTACCAGTCGCCCGCGACCGCCGTGGCGCCGACGGCTGCTCCGCCGGCTGTTCCGCCGTCGTGCCGGGTGTCCATCCTGGCCGGTGACTCGCATCAGATCGACCTCGTGCTGCCGTCGGCGGCTCCGCTGTCCACCCTCATCGATCCCACCGTCGCCGCCATCAACAAGGTGCTGCGCGGCCGCGGCGCCCCCGAGTTGCCCAGTGCCACATACGAATTCGCACGGGTCGCTGGGATGGCGGCGCTGGCGTCGGACGTGTCGCTGGCCGGTCACAACATCGTCGACGGCGACGTCCTGGTGCTCACCCCCGCCGGCACCGCCGAACGCTTCGGCCCGGTGGTCGAGAACGTCTCCACCGCGCTGGCACAGTACGCCTCCGAGCATTTCGTGCGGGTCAGCGCCGAGACCGCGATGGCGGTGGCTGTCGCGATCATGGGCGGCGCACTCGCCGTCGCGGGCACGCTGTTGTGGCGGCTGCGCTGGGCATCCGAAAGCTCCGTCCTGGTCCCTGCGCTGCTGGCCGGGGCGGCGCTCGTGCTGGTGGGAGTCGCGGTGCTGGGCATCCGGCTCGGCGCACTGCGAGTGGTCAACGACGGCGCGGCGTGGGCGGCGATCGCATTGGCCACGCTGGCCGCTGCCACGGTGCCACCGGGCGGAAACCCCGGCGCTCCACACGCGTTCCTGGGCGCGGTCACCGCAGTCGCCGCCACCTGGCTCCTCGCGCGGCTCACCGGGCGCTACTTCGCCGCGGTCGCCGCGGTGATCACCGGCGGAACAGGAGTGATCGCCGCCTCGGCCATCCGGATGTATTGGGCCGTCCCTGCACCGCGGCTGGCGGTCGGCATGCTGGTCGCGGTGCTCGTCGCGACGGCCGCGGCGCCGGCAGTCGCACTGTGGCTGGCCAAGGTGCCGCGCCAGACCTTCGGCTCGATCACCGGACGAGACATCTTCGCCCGCGCCGCCGGGCAGCCCGAAGACACCGTCTCGCCTGTCGAATCGGGCCCGCCCGCCGACGTCACTCTGACCGGTGAACAGGTGGCGGCTGCCGCCCGGCGGTCGAACACCGTGCTCACCGGCGTGCTGCTGGGGATCGCCGCGCTCACGGTGCCGTCGGCGCTCGTCGCGGTGACACCGGGCGCCGACCAGCAGTGGGCGCAGCTGGTGGTCGTCGGTACGGTCGGCATGATTCTCATCCTGCGCGCCAGGGCTTTTCGCGACCGCCGGCATGCCATCATCCTGGTGCTGGCCGCCACCGCCGCAATGATCGGTGCTGCCGCACGCTACGGATTTCATTCCGCCGCAAGCGATTCCACCGCCGCACTGGTTGCCGGAGGCGTGGCGATCGGCATTGCGCTCGCGGGTCTGCTGGCTGCCACCGTGGTGCCGCCGCGGGTGTTCTCACCGCCGGTGCGCAAGGTCGTCGAATACACCGAGTACGTGTTGTTGGCGCTCATCGTGCCGTTCGCCGCGTGGGCCGTCGGCCTGTTGCACTACATCCGCTACCACTGATGTGCGGCGCATCGGTTCGGGCAGCAGCAGCTGCCACTACCGCGGTCGCGCTGCTGGCCGCCAACATGCTGATGCCGGCAGCGGCAGTGGCAATCGATCCGCCGATGATCGATCCCGGGGCGCTGCCTCCCGACGGTGTCCCGGGCCCCGACCAGGAGATGAAGCAGGACAACACCTGTGCGGCACCACTCACGGTCGCCGTCCCCGATGTCACCCAGCCCGCGCCCGGCAACGTCATGCTCGCGATTCCGCAAGCCTGGAAGTTCTCCACCGGCGCCGGCGTGACCGTCGGCCTCATCGACACCGGCGTGACACCCAACCCGCGACTGCCCGCACTGGCCGCGGGCGGTGACTACGTGATGGGGCTCGCGAACGGCGGTCTGACGGACTGTGATTCGCACGGCACCATCGTCGCGTCGATCATCGCCGCCCACCCGTCGGATCCCGCGGCCAAACCACCGCCGATGCCGGCCGGCGTGGCACCGCCGCCACCGCCAGCGCCGCCGCCGGCGTCACCGTTTCCCACCACTCCCCCACCGGCGCCACCCAAACCGTCGACGGTGACCGTCACTGCGCCGCCTCCTCCGCCACCGCCACCACCACCGGGCGAGGAGGCACCACCGCCCGACGCCCCCGCTGCAGGGCCGGGTGACGAGGGCGGCGACCAGCCGGTGCCCCCTCCGCCGCCAGGCAGTCCGGACGGTGTCGTCGGCGTCGCTCCGGATGCGACGCTGATCTCCGTGCGCCAATCGTCGGCGGCGTTCGGTCCCGCCAAGCCGTCTGCCGGCGACGAAGGCGAGCGGCGCGAAAAGGCCGGCGACATCGCGACATTGGCGCGCGCGATCGTGCACCTGGCGAACTTGGGCGTGGACGTCATGAACATCTCGGTGACGGCATGCATCAACGCGGCCGCGCCGATCGACCAGGCCGCGCTCGGTGCGGCGGTGCGATATGCCGCGGTCGAGAAGGACGTGGTGATCGTCGCGGCAGCCGGCAATGTGGGAGAAGAGAACTCCTGCGGGCAGAACCCGGTGTTCGATCCGCTGCGTCCCGACGATCCGCGCGACTGGCACGAGGTGACGACGATCGTCACGCCCGCCTGGTTTTCCGACTACGTGCTGGCTGTCGGCGCGGTGGCGCCCGACGGTCAGCCGCTGCCCAAGAGCATCGCCGGGCCGTGGGTGGGGGTGGCGGCGCCAGGGCTGCAGATCATGGGGCTCTCGAGCGTGGACGGCGCACCCGTCAACGCGCTGCCCGCCCGTGAGCCGGGTAAGGCGAATCCGTTCTGGGGCACCAGTTTTGCGGCTGCCTACACCAGCGGGGTGGCCGCACTGGTACGCGCCAAGTATCCGCAACTCACAGCGCACCAGATCATTCGCCGCATCACCGCGACCGCGCACAACCCGCCCCGCGGCGTCGACAACACCGTCGGCTACGGCGTGATCGACCCCGTCGCGGCGCTCACCTTCGACGTCCCACTAGGCGACCCGAAGCCGCCTGAACGGCTCACCACGTTCCTGCGGGTTCCGCCGCCCGCGCCGGCACCGGACCTGCGGCCGCGCCACACCGCGCTGATCGGTGCCGCGGTGGTCGTCGCAATCGTGGCCGCGGTGACCGGGGCGGCCGCGCTGCGCAGGAGGAAGTCGTGAGAGAGCGGACCATCGGGGTGGCCCCCACCATCTCCGCGGTGATCGGCGCTGAGGTCGTCGTATTGGCCGGACTCGCGCTGTTCCCACCAACCCGCGGACCGTGGTGGCCCGCAGCGGTGATCGCCGTCATCGCCATCGCGGCTCTGCTGGTGACGGTGCGTCGGCACAGTGCGGTGGGCTGGATGGTTGCGCTGCTGCGATTTTGGCGACGACGGCGGCGCGGCCCAGTGGCGGTGCCCGCGGCGGTGGACATCCCGCACGGCTCGCAGCTGTATGGGGTGCGGATCGACGGCGGCGAGGCGATCACCATGGTCGCGGTCTCCGGCCAGCCGTATTCGCCGACCATCCTCACCGGCTCGGCGACCGCGCTGACCCCCAACCTGCTGCCGCTGGATGCGCTCACCGCGCTGCTCGACCAGCCCGGCGGCATCCGGTTGGCAGCCATCGACATCGTGGCCAGCGGGGTGCGGGTGCGGCGCGGCATCGGCTACCCGGCGCTGTACAGCACGCTTCTGGCGGACCGCCCCGCTGCCGGGCAGCGCACCACGTGGCTAGTGGTCCGATTGGACATGGCACGGTCGAGCAATGGGCTGCGGTATCGGGCGTCGGTCGGAGCGGCCGCGGCGGCGGCTACCGAACGGATCGTCAACGCGCTGCTGCAGCGCGAGGTTCGCGCCAGCGCACTGACGGCCAAGGACCTCGATGCTGTGCTGACCGAACTCGGCGCTGGCTTGGTCACGCCCGCTCGGATGCCGGAAAATGTTCAGGCCGAAGCGATTTCGGGCATGCGGCGTGCCACACCCACGGAGGCCTGGAAGACGATCCGGGAGCATCCGGGGTTCTCGAGTTCGTACTACTTCTCGGGCGAGGACATCACCACCAACGCGTTGAACCAGATGTGGGCGCTGCATTCCGACGCGGTGGTGCAAACCGTGTCATTGACCAAGAAGCGAAGCCGCACCGACGGGCGCGCCTGGGTGTCGGCGATGGTGCGGCTGTCCGACCCACAGCCGCCGGCGAATCCGCCCACGCTCTACCTCAATACGTTGCCGGGTGAGCAAGCACCGGCAGCGGTGCGGTGCGTGCCCGCCGCGCGCGGGTTCGACCGGCTACCCGCGCGGCCCTTGGAGAAAAACGGCCTCGACATTCCGATCGGGTCGTCGGGCGTATTGGTGGGCACCACGTTGCGCGGTGACTTGCTGCTGATGGCGCTGACGGATCCTGACCAATCCACCCGCATCAGCATGCGGACGTCGACGGCATACACCCGTCAGTTGCTGGTGCGCGCTGCCGCAGTCGGCGAACGGGTCGCCATCTACACCGACAACCCCGCTCGCTGGGCCACGCTCGAGCAGCCGCTGATCGCCGTCGTCGACCGCAGCCATCCGCCCGAGTTCGTGCCGTCGATCATCGTCAGCGATCGCGCCGCCGGCCCGCCGCCCGCGGGGCTGGCGTCAACCGTGATCAGTTTGGACGATTCGGAAACCGATGCGGCCGCGGATATTTCGTTCATCCAGACGTCGCCGTCGATGGTACAGATCACCACCGCGGCGTTCAGCGCCGACGTGCACATCGCAACCTTCAAGGCCGAACAACCGTTCCTGGGCCAGCCCGTCGACGAGATGGCACTGCGAGGACCGCTATGACATCGCCGAACGATCAGCGCCGCGCGTTCGACGCCGCGATCGAAAGTTACAAGGCAGGCAATACCGCTGCCGCGCTCACCGCATTCCGGTCGATCACCGCGGCGCAGCCCGCGATGTCGGATGCCTGGTTGGGCCGACTGGCATGCGGCGACCGCGATATCGCGGTGCTGCAGGGCGCGCACGAGAATTCCCGGTCGCTGTACCGCGAGACGCGCCGAATCGGGCTCGTCGACGGGGACCTGCACGCTCGGATCGACGCGCCGCTATACGTGACGATGCCGGTGTGGTCGCGCGCGACGATCGCGCTGGCATATGCGACCGCGCTGATCGCCGAGCGCGATTTCGCAACCGCGATGGAGGTGCTGCAGGATCCGGTGGTCACCGGTGACGCGATGGCGGCCCAGTGGTGTCAGTTCGTCACCGCGGCCGCATATCACCTCGCGAAGCGGTGGCCGGATGTCCTTGTCGCGACGGCCAAGTCGCCGCCGGCGCACGCCACGCACGTCATCGCCGATCTGACGGCCGCGGTCGACACCCTGGCCGCCTCCGCCGCCGCCAGCCTCGGTCAGTTCCAGACCGCGCTCGACCGCGCCGCCGCAGTATGCACTGGCAATCAGTACATCGCCGCCGACGCAGCCCTGACCAAGGGCTGGTGCTTGCGGGAGCTGGGGCAGGAAGACGACGCGCGAGTCAGCTTCGAGCAGGCGACCGCCAACGGTGTGCTCTTGGACGCGGCTCGGCAGGCGCTGGCGAATCCCGGCTACCGGCTGGTGGTCACTGATGCCGAAACCATTGCCACGCGTACCGATCCCTGGGATCCCGACACGGAGACCAGCCGCGAGGAACGTGCGGCTGCCGCGCTGGCCGACCAGAAGGAGAACGCGCTGGCCGCCGCACAGGCCAAGCTCGACGAGCTCATCGGGCTGGGCGGCCCCAAGGAGCAGATCACGGTGTGGCGCACCGAGATTCAGATCGACCAGATCCTGGCCGCCCGCGGTGAGGAGACGTCGACCACGCACGAAAATCACATGGTGCTGGAGGGTCCGCCCGGGACCGCGAAGACGTCGTTCGCGCGGATTGCGGCCGAGTTCCTGTTCGGCCTCGGCAAGATCGAGCGGCCCACCGTCGTCGAGGTCACCGAGGAGGACCTGGTCGTCGGGTACATCTCGCAGACCGCCGCGCGGATGAAGGAAGTATGCGAATCTGCTTTGGGCGGAGTGCTTTTCATCGACGAGGCCTACCGGCTCGCCCCGGAACACGAAGGCCACTCCTTCGGCAAGGACGCCATCAACACGCTGTTGAAGTACATGGAGGATTACCGGGACCGTCTGGTGGTGATCGTCGCCGGATATCCCAAGGAGATGCGCCGGTTCATGAAGGCCAATCCCGGCCTGGCATCACGCTTCCACTTGACGTTGAGCTTCGATAGCTACACCGCCGAGGAGATCGTTCAGATCGGCCAGCACATCGCCCGCAAGGAGAAGATCTCGATCGCCGACACCGCATGGCCATTGCTCGAGGCCGAGGCGACGCGGCTGCGTAACACCCCGATCGACCACGGCACGGCGCTGGACACGGCGGGCAACGGCCGCTTCGCGCGCAAGGTCGTGATCCACTGCAAACACGAACGCGCCCGTCGGCTGTCCACCACACCGCCGCACCTGCTGGCCCAGGCCTCCAACGACGATTTGATCGTCAACGACGACGACATGCGCCGCGCCATCGCGGCCGCGCTGGCGACACAGTAGGGTCGCGCGACGTCGGCTATCCCCAACGCCGACTTCATCCACAGCCGTTGCACGGCTCCACGCGCGGTTGCCCGTTGTGTCGCCCCCCGGTCCTACCGTCGGCGGCATGACGAACTGGATCAGCACCGTTAGCCGCGATCATGTCCAGCTAGGCGTGCGCGGGCGCTTCACGCAAGCCAACCATGGCAAGCCGCACATGCTGCGGCGGATGGCCAAGGGCGACTTCCTTGTCTTCTATTCACCGAAGACATTCCTCGACGGCGGCGAGCCGCTGCAAGCGTTCACCGCGATCGGCCAGATCGTCGACGACGAGCCGTACCAACCCGGACCAGACGGGCCCTGGCGCAGGAACGTCGACTTCCTTCCCGCCCACGCGGCACCGATCCGCCCGCTGATCGACAAGCTGCACTTCATCGAGGACAAGAAGCGGTGGGGATACAAATTCCGCTTCGGCGTCTTCAAGATCGACGACCACGATCTCGAGGTCATCAGGGCCGCCATGACGGGCTGAACCGGGCGTACCGTCGCGGACGTGAGCAACCTGGACGCCGCGCCCGTCGAGGCCACCTGCGCGGCGTCAGCGCTGGCCGGCGTGGAAGTGCTGCACGCTCGCGACGTTCCGCTGGGCGGCCCTCGCGCATTGCGGGTGCGCAGGACGCTGCCGCAGCGGCAACGCTCGCTCGTCGGGGCGTGGTGCTTCGCCGACCATTACGGCCCTCATGACGTGCGACATAGGCCCGGCATGGTGGTTCCACCGCATCCGCACACGGGATTACAAACTGTCAGTTGGCTTTTCAGCGGCGAGATCGAGCACCGCGACAGCGGCGGAGTACACGCTTTCGTCCGGCCGGGTGAGCTGAACTTGATGACCGCTGGGGCGGGAATCTGTCACTCGGAGGTGTCGACGGCAGCCACGACGGTGTTGCATGGCGTGCAACTGTGGGTCGCGCTGCCCGATGCGCACCGAGACACCGCTCGGGGCTTCACCCACTATGTCCCACAACCGGTTTCGTTCGACGAATTCACCGCGCGAGTGTTCGTCGGCGCGTTGCGCGGCATCGCGTCGCCAGTTGAGGTATTCAGCCCGCTGCTCGGCGCGCAACTCGACCTGCGCCCGGGCGCCGCGGTCGATCTTGACGTCGACCCCGCGTTCGAGCACGGCGTGCTGCTGGACCAAGGCGACGTGGCGGTGGCCGGCGTGCCGCTAGGCACAGGTGACCTCGCGTGCCAAGGCGTCGGGCACACCATGCTGGGCATCCGGAACACCGGAGGCACACCCGCACGCGTGCTGCTTCTCGGTGGTACGCCGTTCACCGAAGAGCTGGTGATGTGGTGGAACTTCGTCGGCCGCAGCCACGAGGATGTCGTTTCTTACCGCCGATTATGGGAATCCGGGGACGAACGCTTCGGTGTGGTGGAGGGCTTCGCCGGCACGCCCGCTCGATTGCCGGCTCCTCCCCTGCCCACGACGCGACTTCGACCACGACCTGCGCCGGCCAGAAAGGACATCGATGACCACCGATAAGACGGGCGCTGAAACCACAGTGGCCCAAGAACCCGACCGGTTCACCATCAGCGTCGAGGGTCGGCCGGTCGGCTTCACCGAATTCAAGGACCGCGATCGTCAGCGGATCTTCGTTCACACCGAAGTCGACGACGAGTTCGAAGGCCGTGGACTCGGCACTATCGTCGTCGGCGAAGCGTTGCAGGCCACCAAAGACGCGGGCCTTCGCATCGTGCCGGTGTGCGAGCTCGTCGCCGCCTACGTCGACAAGCATGCTGAATACAGCGACGTCGTCGACCCGGCGACACCCGACATCGAAGAATGGCTGCATAACGCCAGCTGACTTGCTCAGCAGATCACTGCAAACCCTGCGGACAGCGCCATGCCGTTGCTGCTCCATGCGCGGCCGTCCCATCCCGCGCCGGATTCCTTAGACAGGTTTAGTATCGAGGAGGCGGGCCGCGTGCAGCCGACACGCGCCGCAGGGGCAATGCAAGCCCAGGGGGCCGAACGAAGACCTACGAAGTAGGCGTCGAACGCGGCATGTAGCGCCGTGCACTGCAGTTGACATGAGCGACTTGGAGGGGCGGGCAGTGACAGTTGGGAGATCGGTTCAGGCGCAGGGGCCTTTTCAATTGATGAACAAGCACTTGGTCGCGCGTGTGCTGGGGGCACTCGCTCTGGTGGCCCTTTCGGTGCTGCTGAGCCCGCCGGCCGCGGTGCCTTCCGCATCAGCGGCGCCATGCCCGGATGTCGAAGTCATCTTCGCGCGGGGGACGTTCGAGCCACCGGGCGTCGGGGTCACCGGTCAGGCGTTCGTCGATGCGCTGCGCTCACGGCTCGGCGACAGATCCCTTGACGTGTATGCGGTGAACTATCCGGCCTCGCTGGATTTCGCGACTGCGGCCGACGGTGTGATAGACGCCAGCAACAAGGTCCGCGACACGGCGACAAGCTGCCCGAACACCCAGATGGTGCTGGGTGGCTACTCTCAAGGCGCGGCGGTGGCCGGTTACATCACGGCGGATGCGGTGCCTACGGGCTACGACTTGCCCGACGGGATCAAGGGGCCCATGGCTCCAGCGGTGGCTGACCATGTCGCGACGGTGGCGTTGTTCGGGAAGCCGTCCAACGGTTTCTTGAACACCATCGATCGCGATGCGCCGCCGATTACCATCGGCCGCCTTTACACGGCCAAGACCATCGAGCTGTGTGTTCCCGAGGATCCGGTGTGCGCACCGCAGGGCAGCGATAACGGCGCGCACGGACTCTATCCGTTCAACGGGATGGCGGACCAAGCGGCGGAGTTCACCGTCCGCCACCTACGCTCAACCGGATCTAACGAAGCACCGCCAACGCCGGAGAATCACGGGTAGACGATTTCGTGGCGCCGTCCACGCGACGTCGGACTGCCTTAGATTCGGGGCGTGAGCGCTGCTGACCCGACCGCACCGTTGTGGCGGGCCGCCCAAGTCTTTCGGTTGCTCAGTTGCCTGTACGCGCTGGGCTTTCAGATCGCGATCAACTCGGATCTGAAACACCCGGCGGTCGGCTGGCTGTTGTTCGCGGTGTTGGCGACTTGGAGCCTGGCGTGCGGTGTCGCTTACCTGCGTGGCTTCGGCCGTCGCACCAGCTGGGTCGTCGCCGAGATCCTCGTCGTGGTGCTGCTGATGCTGTCGACGCACTTCGTCGCAACTGAGCAGTGGGTCGCCGAGAATCAGTCCTGGCCCACCACGTTGTGGGCGACCAACGCGACCATCTCCGCGGCGATTCTGCGCGGTCCGGCGATCGGCATGCTGACCGCCGTGGTGGTGATGGCCGCCTACGCACTTTTGAAGGGCTACTTCAGCCTCAATCTGGGCCACAACGCGACCATCGTCATCGAGGTGGCGGTCGGACTGGCCGTCGGCATGGCCGCGCGTACTGCAGAGCGCGCCCATACGCAGTTGCAGCGTGCGGCGCGAATGTCGGCAGCCGTCGAGGAACGTGAGCGGCTGTCGCGACAGGTACACGACGGTGTCATCCAAGTGCTCGCGATGGTATCCAAACGTGGTCGTGAAATCGGCGGTGCCGCAACAGAATTAGCACAGCTGGCCAGCGAGCAGGAGCGCGCGCTGCGCCGCCTGATCAGCGCTACCTCCGCCGGGCCGGCCGCATCGGCCGACGGGCCGACGGACGTCAGCGGGCTGCTGCGGCGCCACGAATCCGACGCGGTGTCGCTGAGCCTGCCCGCCACCCCGGTGTTGCTGGACGCCACGGTCGCCGACGAGCTCGACGCCGCGGTCACCAACGTGCTCGCCAACGTCACGGCCCACGCCGGCCCCGGCGCTCACGCGTACGTGCTGCTCGAGGACCTCGGCGACCGCGTCGCCGTCAGCATCCGCGACGACGGCGTGGGTATTGCAGCGGGACGGCTCGAACAAGCGGCACGGCAGGGCCACGTCGGAGTCACCAAATCGATTGTCGGACGGCTCGATTCGCTGGGCGGTCGGGCCGAATTGACCACCGCCCCGGGTTGCGGCACGGAGTGGGAGCTGACCGTGCCGAAGAAGGCGGCACACCGTGACTGAGCGCGAGCCGACCACTGTGATGGTGGTCGACGACCATCCGATCTGGCGTGACGCTCTTGCCCGCGACCTCGCCGAGAGCGGATTCACCGTGGTCGCCACCGCCGACGGCGTCGCGGCCGCGGCCAAACGCGCCGCCTTGGTGAAACCCGATGTCGTGGTAATGGATATGCGCCTTACCGATGGTGACGGCGCACAAGCGACCGCGGCGGTGCTGGCGGTGTCGCCGGTGTCGCGGATTCTGGTGCTGTCGGCCTCCGAAGAGCAGGACGACGTGCTGCAGGCGGTGAAGGCCGGCGCGCAGGGCTATTTGGTCAAGAGCGCATCGCGGGAGCAACTTGTCGCCGCCGTCCGCGACACCGCCGACGGCCGGGCCGTGTTCACCGCTGGTCTGGCGGGGCTGGTGCTCGGGGAATATCGGCGCATTGAGCAGAGCCCGGATACCGGGGCGGACAAGCCGCGTCTCACTGAACGCGAGACCGAGATCTTGCGCCACATCGCCAAGGGTTTGACCGCCAAGCAGATCGCCGCCCGGCTGTCGCTGAGTCACCGAACCGTGGAAAGCCACGTGCAAGCCACCTTTCGCAAGCTTCAGGTGAGCAACCGGGTCGAGGCCGCCCGGTATGCCATCGAGCATGGCCTCGACAGCTGAAACGCTCACTGCTGCAACCTGATACATCGTGCAGCGCTGCTGCTCAGCGCGCGAGCACTCACGAGGGCAGCGAGCATCGCCGTCACGCAGACCAGCCCGTCGCCTTTGAGGCCCCACTTGATCGCCGCCAACGTCGCCACCCCGGCCACGCACAACAGCACACCCACCGCCGCACCGCGGCGTACCGACATGCTTACGACAGGGCCGTCCCAGCCGGGAAGCGGATCGTTCTCCAGCGGCCGCAACAGCACAAACAGCAGCGCCACCGCGACAACCACAATGAGTAGCTGCACGGCAGTGACAGCCAGGAAGCCGTGCTGGCCCGGATAGCGCGGGTAACCCATGTAGTCGAAGAGCAAGTGGACACCCAGTAATGCGGGCATGTGCCACAGGTAGAGCGTCATCGCTCCGGAGTTGCCGACCGCTGTCCACCACCACACCCGCGGTCGCGCCACCCACCGGGCGATAGCCGGGGCAGCGGCGATCGCCAACGCACACAGGATGATGGCGTGACCCGCCAGCAGCAGTGACGGCGGGCTGGTGTTGGACAGCCGATGATCTCCGGTGCCGACCATGCTGATCTCATAGGGTCCCCATCGCACCAAGGCGACGTCGACGACGAGCAAGGCTGCCGCCACGAGGACCGCGGCACCGCCGCTGAGCAGCCGACGGCGGTAGCCGACACCGAACATCGCAGGGATCAGCCAGACCGCCAGGTTCAGGTAGCCCAGTGGCGCCGCGGCGGTCCAGTGCAGTCGAACCACGTCGATCATTGCGATGGCGCCGTAGACCCCGGCGACGCCCGTCGCGAGGTGGGCTGTAGTGGTGATGCGCGACAACAGCGGGATTGCCGCGAGCACAAGCACATACGCCCCGAGAAACCACAGCAGCTGAATGCTGACACCGGCGATCGGCTCGTATACGTGTCGAGGCAGCAGTCGATGAAGCACAGTCAGGGTGACCGCCCAGAATCCGAGGTAATAGAAGACCGGCCGAAAAAGTCTGGTGCAACGCTTCATCAGCCAGTGGCCCCAATTGGTGCCCGGCGACCAGGACGACACACAGGCCGCGGCACCGGCGAAGAAGAACAGCGGCATCACTTGGAAGATCCAGGTCAACGCTTGAAATGCCACCGAGGTGGTTAGCAGGTTGTCCCAGATCAGCACATCGCCACGGATGGTGCTGATCGCCATCACGGTGTGACCGACGACCACGGTGATCAGCGCGCTGATCCGGAGGAGATCGAGAACGCGATCGCGGTCGGCCGGGGTGCGCGCGGACAGGTCTACAGCGCTGGGGAAATCGAGAGCAAGTGCCATAGAGTGAAATGCCTTTCCTTGCAACGAAGTTGGGGGCTGTCGGAGGTCCGTCCTTTCAGGCGGTGGTGAACGGATTGTGTTCGGCCAGCAGCCTTTCCATGCGCGCCTCGTCGAGCCGCACCCGGATAGTGGCTGCCTCGTGCTGATCACGGACCACCTTGGCGAGCGTGAAGGCACTCGACACGACGAAAAGGAAGGTGATCCCGAGAAACAGCCGTTGCCACGGGTCGAGTGGAAGGAAGAAAATGCCGCCGAGCGCAGTGAGCAGACTCACCCCGAAAGCGACGGCGGCCTGGACGAAGAAGGCGGAGGTGCTCTTGGACATGGTGTTGGGAACTGTCATGCAGACAGCCTGCGACGGCGCACCGTTTGTTCGGATCCGTAGAACTACGGAATTCGCGTCGCGCCGATGAGTTGGCGCACACCGGCCGGTCTACACCGGGTGACGGCAGTCGAGGACCGGGTGCCGCGGATCAGAGGAGCAACAGATGCACACCACGATCTTCGTGAACCTGCCGATCACCGACGTCGAACGTTCGCGAAAGTTCTTCAGCGAGTTGGGATACACGTTCAACGAGAGGTTCTGTGACAGCAGGGCTCTTGCACTGGTGCTCGGCGACAACCAGTTCGCCATGCTGACACAGATCGACTTGTTCGACAGCTTGCACCCAGTCGAGACCACCGACGCGTCCAAGGCCAAGGAGTGCGTTGTCTGCCTGAGCGTCGACAGTCGTGACGCGGTGGACGCGCTAGTGGACCGTGCCATCACGGCCGGCGGCACGGCCGGCGATACCGAGGACCACGGCTTCATGTACGGCCGCAGCTATGACGACCTCGACGGGCACTCCTGGCAGATCTTCTGGATGGACCCAGCCGCCTGAGCGTCGCTAAGAGAAGGACGGCGCGCAGTAACGGTCGCGGCTCCGTCACAGCAGAATGGTGTACCGCGCGCGATAGATCCGAATCAGGCAAGCATCTCGTGAAAACATAAGTAGTCCACTACTTACGCCATTTCTGCACCTGCGGCCTAGCCTCGCTGAATAGTGATCGATTGACCTGTTGACCAATGGTCTATTCGCCGGTCAAGCGACGGCTTGGAGGATGAGCGACATGAGCGACAAGCATGTTTACGAAGCGCCTGGCGACCCGGACCAAAGGAATTGCGGCGATTGCCGCGCCTCCGATGCACTCCGAGCGTCTTTCCCAGTCGCGGATGACTCGCCGATCTCGCACGTGCCACCGTTAGTAGAACTGACCATCAATGGCATTGCCTACGATCCGACTGACATTGTCAGGTTCGACGGGCAGCCCCTACATTTCGTCGCCAACGGACAGTCGCTTACCGCGTTCACCGAGCCGCTGCTCATTAAGGCCGCTATCGCCGACAAGGACTTCAGTCAAATCGTGCATCCTATGGACCTCACGGTCGGCTCCGACGGCAAGCCCTTCTATCAGGTCGGCGGTTCCACGGGCGGCTCGCGAACCGCCACTCCGCCCTGGCAGGTCAATTACGGCAGCCTCAAGATGTTCTCCGACGTCAATTGGGGCGGGGACTGGTTTTGGCTCGATGAAGGTTGGGCGTGGAAGGATCTAACTCGGGTATGGCGGAACAAATTCCTGTTCTTTCATGGCAATTGGAACGATGTCATCAGCTCGGTCACCTGTACCGCTGGACCCGTAACCTACTTCGAGCACATCCATTTCCAAGGAAGCACGTTGACGGTGCCGGGCCATCAACCACAGAACGCGCTGCCGAATCTGCACTCGTTGGGCTGGGGCGATCGGATCTCCTCGGTCGCGCACTGGTCGACTTAGCGCCGACCGCCCCAAATTCAATCGGCGTCGGTCCTCAGCTTGTGCCGCTCCGTCAGGGCAAACACACCTAACACAACGAGGAGATTCATGGCCGGCATCAAACCCACAGATTTATCACCTGAGGTTCAGGCGATACTGGATCACCCGGCACCTGAAGGCGCTTGCTTCACGGAACAGCCTGTCTGTCAAGCCGATTCGCGAGTCACCGCACAACTGACCAATACTCCGCCCGACGACCGCGACTTGGTTCGCCCATGGCGGATTGTCAACGCACACGCGGGCGACCTAATTATGTCGCCAGGAGGACCGTCGGGCATGATCGGCGGACTGCTATCGAAACTCGATCCGGCGCAGCACTACAGCCATATGGCGATCATGACCGCCGACGAGATCGAGCTCCGCCAGGCGACCTCCAGCTCCGACCGTATAGAACAGTTCTACGACGGCTCGATCCTCGGGATCGAGGACGCGCCGACCAACGGAATCGAAGAAGGCGCCTTGCGTCACCAATGGCCCGGCACGATCTCGCAATCGGTTGAACTCGCATTCCTGTCCTGGCGCGACCACCCCTACGAACTCGAGGACGACAATAAGACCCGCAAGCAAGACGCGAACGGGGTGGCGATTCCAGCAGCGGGATTCGGCTTCAAAGACGAGCAGACGGGATCCTCTTACCTGATCGATGCCTTGAGCTTCAGTCCCGCCCCGATCGACACCGAAAACGGCCCTCAACTCATCTGGCCCTTGGTGGTCACGTCATGCAGCGGACAGACAACCACCGGCGTCATACAGGCTCGGCGACGAATCGCCCGCGCAGCCAGCCAGATCCGAGGACACTACCGACTCTTCGGATACACCCGCGCCGCGATCTGCAACGATCCTGCGTTTGCAGGCCCACCGACATTCGAGACCACCGTACCCAAGGTCGGATGTACCGGCATTGGAGAACCGCAGCCAATCGGCCAGACCATTCCGGTCGTGTGCTCGACCTTCATCTGGGCGGCCGTACAACTCGCCAATGAAACCGGGCTGGCGGCAGTCCCGCCACAACCGAGAATTATCCTCGATGGCCGGCCGGGACTTCCCCATAAACCGAGCGCCGAATGCGACAAATCGGCGTGGTTGCAACGCAAGACGCTCGTCGACAAGATCGACGCCGTTACGCCCGATGGGTTGTACTTCTACGGCGAAGGCGAGCGGCTGGCTGCCGCAACCTGGCTGCATGACGACTACATGGTCCCCAAGATTCTCGCCACTGTCGACGATAGTCTGCCGAACGTCTGGAGAGACCTGGGAGTTGTTGGTGGCCTTGGTGTTTCAGCGCTGTTGTCGATGATGGCAGCGCTACCAATCACGGTGGTCGCCACAGTGCTCGGGGTAACCCCGGCGGTGATGGCCGATCTGATCGTCCTCACATCCGACATGCCGGACGACGTTGCCAACCAACTGTGCAACGCATTTGCCAGTGACGACTGCACTGAGGACGCCAAGGACAGCGACGCCTGGAAGGTCCCAGACCGTGGATGGACCGTCAGTCCGGACAACATCATCAACTCCTGGGCACCGCCGAGTAGCGAGAACGTCGAAGTCATCCATGGGTTGTACGGATGGAACGACCGCGTCAGGATGCGCCCGCCCGAATACGTCTCCAACCCTCCACCCAAGAGCACCTGGCAGATCTCGCAAGGTCACGGCATCGTCTATGGGCGGGTCGTCGTCCGCGACGGCGCAGGCGCCGTGGTGGGCGTGCCGGGCGCGCAGGTACGGATCGGATGCACCCGAATCGTCGCCGGCCCGAACGGATCTATCCCGGAAGTGCCGGTCCCGTCGGGGCGGTACTGGTGCGTCGCCAAGTACACCGACACCGTTCTCGGCCTGGTGATGGAATCCGCCGGCGAGCCGGTTGAAATCCCCGACGGCGGCAGCCTCCCCGACCTCACGATCGAACTCATTGCGCCTTCCGATGGGCGGCGCGAAGTGCTACTGCAGGGACACATGGACTTGGTCAATCGTTATGCCGTCGGCAAGGACTGGTGGGGCCATCCGAGATTCGCCAACGGCCCAACTTATCTCGGCTTGGACTACTGGCCCGACACCCCGCAGTTCAAGGCTCAACGCGACGCGTCGCTCAAGCAGGTCGTCAACGTGTCACGTCCGGTCGACGACTGGGGCCAGGCCGTGCTCGAATGCCTCTTCGAGATTCAGGCCGACCGGTCCATCAAGGTCACGTGGTGGGCCGCCCTGAAGGAGGACAACGATGACCCCTGGCAGAAGTTCGGCACCGTAATTGCAGCACCCCGTCAGCGTTGGGACGACCCACCGCCCGCACCGATAACCATCGACCTCGTGAGGTCCGAGATGGCATGGCCTGTGCGGGCGCACATCGAATTCACGGTCACGAACGATCGCGCTCCGTGACCTACTCACTGACGCAAGCATCTTGAACACGCTTGCTACCTGCGACCACGTGATCGCCCCGATCGTGCACCTACGTGCGCGGTCACATCCTGCAGATTTTCGCGGACCGATCACCGCGCAACCACGCAACCGCGCAACCACGCAAAAAAATGGCTCTCCGGATTGCAGCGGGGTCTGGCGGGTTCTGCAGTCGGCGTTTCGTGATGTGGTTGGGAACGAAGGTGCCTCAGTCTTCGAAGCGTGACCATCAAATCCAAAAGCACCTTCGTTCGTTACGAGCCTAGTCAGATAGTTCAGGCCCTGGTCGGGCTCAAGGACGTGCGAGTCATTGCGTATCGACGTGTCGGTCCTGATGCCGAGCTCGTCATTGAGCAGACCGCGGTTCAACGGTCCTGCCCGGCCTGCGGTGGCCGTGGGCAGATCAAGGAGCGGCCGATGATCCGCTATGTCGACCTTCCTGTGTACGGACAACCGATGCGTCTGGTCTGGCGTAAGCACCGTTTGGTCTGCCGGCGGCCGGATTGTCCGGGTGGAAGCTGGACAAGTGCTGACCATCGCATTGCGGCCAAGAACTGTCTGCTGACGACCCGTTGCGCGAAATGGGCGACCATGCAGGTCGGGACCGGTCGCGCGGTGTCCGATGTCGCACGCGAGCTTTCGTGTGACTGGCACACCGTCAACGACGCGGTCATGACCTACGGTCAAGCGCTGCTTGCTGCTGACCGTAGGCGCCTTAACGCCACGACCGCGATCGGCCTGGACGAGACCTCGTTTGTGAAACTGTGCAGCCGCCGGGGCCGCTCGTATGCCACGACCGTCGCCGACGTCGCCAACCACCAGATCATCGAGATCCTGCCTACCCGTCACTACGTCGATGTGGCGGGCTGGATCGATAACCAACCCGACGCCTGGAAGCAGCGCATTCGTTTTGGCGCACTCGACATGTCGGCGACCTATGCCGCGGTGTACACGGTGATGTTGCCTCGCGTCGAGCAAGTCGTCGACCCGTTCCACTGCGTGCAGCTGGCCAATCGTGCCCTCGACGAGATTCGACGACGCGTGCAGCGCGAACAAAAAGGTCACCGCGGGCGACGTAACGACCCTCTCTACCGGGTCCGCCGCGTGCTGCTAACAGGTGAAGAACGCCTCGATACCAAGGCCACTCAACGCCTGACCTCGCTACTGCAACTGGGCGATCCCCGCGGCGAAGTCGCCCTTGCCTACCGCGTCAAAGAACGACTACGCGAGTTCTACCGCTGCCCAAACATCCACAGCGCCCCAACAATGCTGGCCGAACTGATCGACCACTGCCTGCGGCCGGGCCTTCCGCCCGAACTCAACAAACTCGCCCGCACCCTCAAAGCCTGCTACGACAAAATCTGCAATTTCCACATCGCCCGCGTCAGCAACGCGCCCACCGAAGCCCTCAACAACCTGATCAAACGCATCAAACGCATCGCCTACGGCTTCACCAACTTCGACAACTACCGCATCCGCGCACTGCTCTACGCCGGCAAACCCAACTGGCGCGTCCTCGGATCCATCGTCGTCCGATGAACCCCGGCAAGATCCGAAGAGCCAAAAAAATTGTGGGCGAAGGGGGACTTGAACCCCCACGTCCCGAAGGACACTGGCACCTGAAGCCAGCGCGTCTGCCATTCCGCCACTCGCCCGAAACAACCGCTCGAGGCTATCACGACAACACTGCCCGCCCCCAACTCGATTCCCGCGGGGAAATCGCCGTGGAAGCGGCTCAGGAACCACCGCTGACATGCGCCGATGCGATTCTCAGAGTTCTGTGGTTCCCGCTGCGGCGCCCTGGACCGATACCATGCAGATGAACGAAGTGGTGGTAAGACACGCGGTCACCACCTCGGCGGCAACGAGACGGACAAGGAAATAAGGAAGGACGGTGGCATGGGCTTCGTTCAGCGCATTGAGCGCAAGCTCGAAGTCACCGTCGGTGACGTGTTCGCCCGCGTCTTCGGTGGCGCGATCGTCCCGCAAGAGGTCGAGGCGGCGCTGCGGCGCGAGGCATCCGACGGCGTGCAGACCCTGGACGGCGGTCACCTGCTCGCGCCGAACGAGTACTTGATCACCCTCAGTGAGTCCGACTACGCCAAGGCGGTCGCCGACCCTGACCTCACGTCCGATACTTTCGCCAAACATCTGGTGGGGTACATCCGCGATCAGGGATGGCAAACGTATGGTGATGTGGTTGTCCGATTCGAGCAGTCGCCGAAGCTGCACACCGGCCAGTTCCGCGCCCGAGCTGCGGTCAACCCCGACGCCACCCCCGCCCCACAATCACCCCAGGCGCTCAACGCAGAACCAGGAGTAGCACCGATGACTGACAACCCCAGCTACCGCGGCGGACAGGAGCCGGGGCGGCCTGCCGACGATTACTACGACGAACGCTACGGCCGGCCGCAGGACCCGCGCGGTCCCGAGGCCCGCGGTGCGTACCCGCCGCCTCCCGAGCAGGGAGGCTACCCCGAACAGGGGGCTTACCCGCCGCCGCCGCCGCAGGGCGAGCCGGCATACCCGCCCCGCGGTGGCTACCCGGACCAGGGCGGCTACCCCGAACAAGGCGGCTACCCCGAACAGGGGTACACCGCGCAATACGAACAGCGCCCTGCGCCCGGGTACGGCCCGCCGCCCAGCGCACCGCCTTCAGGACCGCCGCCTGGGTACGACCAGCCCTATCGCCAGGGCCCACCGCCCGGCGGCTACGGCGGCCAGCCCGGCTACGGCGACTACGGCCGGCCCCCCGGCCCGCCGCCACGGCACGAAGGTTACGGCCGGCCAGAGCCGCGCTACGGCGAGTACGAGCAAGGCGGCTACCAGCAGCAGCCCTACGGCCAACCCGACTACGGCCAACCGGACTACGGGCGGTACGACGCACCCGCCGGATACGGCGCGCCACAGGCCGGCGAGTACGAGTACGGCCAGGGCGGTTACGCGGGCGGATACGGCCAACCCGAATACGGCCAGAGTGGCCCCAAGACCGTCACGCTGCAGCTCGACGACGGCAGCGGCCGTACGTATCAGCTCCGGGAAGGCGCCAACATCATCGGCCGCGGCCAGGACGCCCAGTTCCGGCTGCCCGACACCGGCGTCTCACGCCGGCACCTCGAGATTCGCTGGGACGGCCACACCGCCTTGCTGTCGGACCTCAATTCGACCAACGGCACCACCGTCAACAACGCCCCGGTGCAGGAATGGCAACTGGCCGACGGCGACGTCATCCGGCTCGGGCACTCCGAGATCGTGGTGCGGATGCACTGACACCCCACGCAATCGGCTTCCCTCCCGCGTCGGGGTCCGCCCAAGTATCGTGACGATGCTGATGAGCGGTCGGTCTCGGTGTCACCGGCCCAGATCGAGACAGACGATGTTGGAGAAGAACGAGGACAAGGGGGCGCCAGATGCAGGGCTTGGTGCTGCAACTGTCGCGCGCCGGCTTCCTGTTGCTGCTGTGGCTGTTCATCTTCGCCGTGCTGCGCATTCTGCGCACCGACATCTACGCGCCGACGGGCGCGGTGATGGTGCGGCGCGGATTGGCCTTGCGCGGCTCGCTGCTGCCCAATCGCCAGCAACGCCATAAGGCGCGGTACCTCGTCGTCACCGAGGGCTCACTGGCAGGTACGCGGATCACGCTCGGGAATCAGCCCGTGCTGATCGGCCGCGCCGACGATTCCACCCTGGTGCTCACCGATGACTACGCCTCCACCCGCCATGCCCGACTGTCGCCGCATGGCTCCGAGTGGTACGTCGAAGACCTAGGATCGACCAACGGCACATATCTCGATAGGGACAAGGTGACGACGGCGGTACGGGTTCCGATCGGAACGCCGGTTCGAATCGGCAAGACGGTAATCGAGTTGCGCCCGTGACCCTCGTTCTCCGCTATGCCGCACGCAGCGACCGCGGACTGGTGCGTGCCAACAACGAAGACTCCGTCTACGCCGGCGCACGGCTGCTGGCGCTGGCCGACGGAATGGGCGGTCACGCCGCAGGAGAAGTCGCCTCGCAGTTGGTGATCGCGGCGTTGGCTCACCTCGACGACGACGAGCCGGGCGGCGATCTGCTGGCCAAGCTCGACGAGGCGGTACGCGAAGGCAACGCGGCCATCGCCGCCCACGTGGAAAACGATCCCGAGCTCGAGGGCATGGGCACCACGCTCACCGCAATCCTGTTCGCGGGCAACAAACTCGGGCTGGTCCACATCGGTGACTCGCGCGGCTACCTGCTGCGCGACGGCGAGCTCACGCAGATCACCAAAGACGACACCTTCGTGCAGACCCTGGTCGACGAGGGCCGCATCACCGCCGAAGAAGCGCACAGCCACCCGCAGCGCTCGCTGATCATGCGGGCGCTGACCGGACACGAAGTGGAGCCGACGCTGATCATGCGGGAGGCCCGGGTCGGCGACCGCTACCTGCTGTGCTCGGACGGGCTGTCGGACCCCGTCAGCGAAGAGACCATCCTGGAAGCGCTGAAGATTCCCGACGTCGCGGAAAGTGCCGACCGGCTCATCGAATTGGCGCTGCGCGGCGGCGGCCCCGACAACGTCACCGTGGTGGTCGCCGACGTCGTCGACTACGACTACGGCCAGACCCAGCCGATTCTCGCCGGCGCCGTCTCCGGCGACGACGACCATATCGCCCCGCCGAACACCTCAGCGGGGCGCGCGTCGGCGTTCAACCCCAAACGCAATGCCGTCGCCAAACGCGTTGCGATAGAACCCGAACCGCCACCCGCCAAGCGACCGCGCCCATGGCGGCGCATCCTCATCGCCGCCGCATTGGTGCTCGTTCTCTTGGTCGCCGCGCTACTGATCGGCCGCACGCTGATCCGCAGCAACTACTACGTCACCGCCTACGACGGCACGGTGTCGATCATGCGGGGCGTGCAAGGCTCGTTGCTGGGCTACCGCCTGCAGGAGCCCCACCTGTTGGGCTGCCTCAACGACCGAAATGAGTTGTCGCTCATCAGCTTAGGACAATCGCATCCCGGTTGTGAGTTGCTGCGCGTCGACGACTTGCGTCCGTCCGAACGCACTCAGGTGCTCGCGGGTCTGCCCACCGGCAGCCTCGACGACGCGATCGCGCAGATCCACAAGTTGGTGCCGGCGTCGCTGCTGCCGATCTGTGCGCCGCCCGCTCCCCCGGCGCCCCCGGCTCCGCCGGCGGCAACCAGGGGTCCCGCGACCACTGCGGCGCCCACTCCGCCCGCCCTCACCAGCGTCGCGCCCACCACTACCGAAGTCGCTCCGCCGCCGAACCCCAACCCGAGCCCGTCGCTTACCGCCGCCGCACCGCCTCCCACGCCGACGCCGGTGACCTCACTGCCACGCGCACCCCAAGAGCCGGGCAAAGACTGCCGGACGGCCGCATGACCACGCAGCCCCAGCCGGTGGTCGCGGTGATGCCGCCACTTCCCAACCGCCGCAACGCCGAACTGCTGCTGCTCGGTTTCGCCGCGGTGATCACCGCGGTTGCCCTGCTGATCGTCGAGGCGAACCAAGAACACGGCCTCAGTTGGGATCTGGCGCAATACGTCATCGCCTACCTTGCGTTGTTCGGCGCGGCGCACGTGGCTATCCGGCGCTACGCGCCCTACGCCGATCCCCTGTTGCTGCCGGTGGTCGCTCTGCTCAACGGACTCGGCCTGGTCATGATCCACCGACTCGACCTCGCTCAGGGCGCCCTGGAATCCGGTACAGCGCATGGGCCTAGCGCCAATCAGCAGATGCTGTGGACGCTGCTCGGCGTCTCGGCGTTCTCGGTCGTGGTGGTGTTTCTGCGCGATCATCGCCTACTCGCGCGCTATGGCTACGTCTGCGGCGTGGCCGGGTTGATCCTGCTGTTGATCCCCGCCCTGCTGCCGCGGTCACTGTCCGAGGAGAACGGCGCCAAGATCTGGATTCGGTTGCCGGGCTTTTCGATTCAGCCCGCGGAGTTCTCCAAGATCTTGTTGCTGATCTTCTTCGCCGCCGTGCTGGTGGCCAAGCGTGGCGTGTTCACCAGCGTGGGCAAGCACTTTCTCGGCATGAACCTGCCCCGGCCGCGTGACCTCGCGCCCTTGCTGGCGGCGTGGATCATCTCCGTCGGCGTGATGATCTTCGAAAAGGACTTGGGCACATCGCTTTTGCTGTACGCCTCGTTTCTGGTGCTGGTGTACGTCGCCACCGATCGGCTCAGCTGGGTGGTCATCGGCCTGATCCTGTTCGCCGCGGGCAGTGTCGCCGCGTACTACCTTTTCGCGCACGTCGAAACCCGCGTGCGGACGTGGTGGGATCCCTTCGCCGATCCCGACAACACCGGTTACCAAATGGTGCAGTCCATGTTCAGCTTCGCCACCGGCGGCGTGTTCGGAACCGGTCTGGGCAACGGCCAGCCGGGCACGGTGCCGGCTGCGTCGACGGACTTCATCATCGCCGTGGTCGGCGAAGAGCTGGGCCTGGTGGGCCTGGCCGGAGTTCTGATGCTGTACACGATCGTGATCGTCCGCGGCTTGCGCACCGCGATCGCGGTCCGCGACAGCTTCGGCAAGCTGCTGGCCGCCGGGCTGGCGTCGACGCTGGGGATCCAGCTGTTCATCGTCGTGGGCGGCGTCACCAACCTGATCCCGCTGACCGGGCTCACCACCCCGTGGATGTCATACGGCGGGTCGTCGCTCCTGGCCAACTATGTGCTGCTGGCCATCTTGGTGCGCATCAGCCATGCCGCGCGCCGCCCGATCGTCACCCGGCCGCAGCAGCCGACGCCGATCGCGGCGGCCAGCACCGAGGTGATCGAGCGGGTATGAACACCTCCCTGCGGCGCGTGTCGGTGACGGTCATGGCCCTGATCGTGCTGCTGCTGCTGAATGCGACGATCACGCAGGTGTTCCGGGCCGACGGTCTGCGCACCGATCCGCGCAATCAGCGCGTGCTGCTCGACGAATACTCCCGGCAGCGCGGGCAGATCTCCGCCGGTGGCCAGCCGCTGGCCTACTCGGTGTCGACGCCGGGCCGGTTTCGTTACCTGCGCGTCTATCCCGACCCCTTGGCGTCGGCGCCGGTGACCGGCTTCTACTCACTGCGGTTCTCCAGCAGCGGGCTCGAGCGGGCCGAGGATTCGATCCTCAACGGATCTGACGAGCGGCTGTTCGCCCGCCGGCTGGCCGACTTCTTCACCGGCCGCGACCCGCGCGGCGGCAACGTCGACACCACGATCAAACCTCAGGTTCAGCAGGCGGCGTGGAACGCGATGGTGCACGCCTGCGGCAATGCGCCCTGTCAGGGCGCGGTCGTCGCATTGGAGCCGGCCACCGGCAAGATCCTCGCGATGGTATCGGCGCCGTCGTTCGATCCGAACCAGTTGTCGTCGCATGACGTGGACGCGCAGACCCAGAACTGGCAGCGGCTGCGCGACGACCCGAACAACCCGATGCTCAACCGCGCGATCTCCGAGACATATCCGCCCGGCTCGACGTTCAAGGTGATCACCACCGCGGCGGCCTTGCAAGCCGGCGTCACCGAAGATGAGCAACTGACCGCCAACCCGTCGATCCAATTGCCGGACAGCACAGCAACTTTGGAGAACTTCGGCGGCAGCCCGTGCGGCAGCGGCGCGACGGCGTCGCTCAAGGAGGCGTTCGCGCGGTCGTGCAACACCGCGTTCGTCCAGCTGGGATTGAAGACCGGTACCGATGCGCTGCGCACCATGGCGGCGGCGTTCGGCCTGGACGCGCCGCTCGAGCCGATCCCCCTTCAGGTGGCCGAGTCCACCGTCGGCCCGATCCCCGACCAAGCGGCCTTGGGCATGTCGGCGATCGGCCAGAAGGACGTCGCGCTGACCCCGCTGCAGAACGCGATGGTGGCCGCGGCGATCGCGAACCGTGGCCTCATGATGCAGCCGTACCTGGTCGACAGCCTCAAAGCCCCCGACCTCACCACCATCAACACCACCCAACCGCGGGAACTGCGGCGTGCGGTGTCCCAACAGGTCGCGGCTAAGCTGACGGAACTGATGATCGGTGCTGAGCAGGTAACACAGCAGAAAGGGGCCATTCCCGGCGTGCAGATCGCGTCCAAGACCGGGACGGCCGAGCATGGCACCGACCCGCGCAACACTCCACCGCATGCCTGGTACATCGCCTTCGCGCCCGCCCAAAGCCCGCGGGTGGCCGTCGCGGTGGTGGTGGAGAACGGCGGCAACCGGCTGTCGGCGACCGGTGGTGCGCTGGCCGCGCCGGTGGGCCGGGCGGTGATCGAGGCGGCGCTTCGGGAGGGCACATGACGGCCCGCGTGGGTGTCACGCTGTCCGGCCGCTACCGGCTGCAGCGGCTCATCGCCACCGGCGGCATGGGCCAGGTGTGGGAGGCGGTCGACAGCCGCCTCGGCCGGCGGGTGGCCGTCAAGGTGCTCAAACAGGAATTCAGCTCCGATCCTGAGTTCATCGAACGGTTCCGCGCCGAGGCGCGCACCGTCGCCATGCTCAACCACCCCGGCATCGCCACCGTCTACGACTACGGCGAAACCGAGATGGAGGCCGACGGCCGCACCGCCTACCTGGTGATGGAACTGGTCAACGGCGAGCCGCTGAACTCCGTGCTCAAGCGCACCGGCCGGCTGTCGCTGCGGCACTCGCTCGACATGCTCGAGCAGACCGGGCGTGCGCTGCAGGTTGCGCACACCGCGGGGCTGGTGCACCGCGACGTCAAGCCCGGCAACATTCTCATCACGCCCACGGGTCAGGTGAAGCTCACCGACTTCGGCATCGCCAAAGCGGTGGACGCGGCCCCGGTGACGCAGACCGGGATGGTCATGGGCACCGCGCAGTACATCGCGCCGGAGCAGGCCCTCGGTCACGACGCCACCGCGGCCAGTGATGTGTACTCGTTGGGAGTGGTTGGCTACGAAGCGGTTTCGGGCAAGCGGCCGTTCACCGGTGACGGTGCGCTCACGGTGGCGATGAAGCACATCAAGGAGACGCCGCCGCCACTGCCGGCCGACCTGCCGCCCAACGTTCGCGAACTCATCGAGATCACCCTGGCCAAGAACCCCGGCGCGCGCTACCGCAACGGCGGGCAGTTCGCCGACGCCGTCGCCGCGGTCCGCGCGGGCCGCCGGCCGCCGCGGCCGAACGCCGCACCCACCATCAACCGGGCCGCCCCTGCGGCCATCCCGTCCGGAGCACAGGCCCGCGCCGAGATGACGGCACGCTCGGGCGCGATGACCGGCGC
This sequence comes from Mycobacterium sp. NGS35, assembly GCF_059812855.1. Classification (NCBI taxonomy): domain Bacteria; kingdom Bacillati; phylum Actinomycetota; class Actinomycetes; order Mycobacteriales; family Mycobacteriaceae; genus Mycobacterium; species Mycobacterium sp. NGS35. The sequence goes on along the minus strand of NZ_JCALDL010000010.1, from coordinate 5,692 downwards.
CCGCGTTCGTCCGGCCACCGGGTCGCACCGGCCCCCACCGCCGCGGCGCACCTTCTCGTCGGGGCAGCGGGCGCTGCTGTGGGCGGCCGGTGTGCTGGGTGCTCTGGCCATCGTGATCGCGGTGCTGCTGGTCATCCAATACCGCGACAAGCAAGAGCAGATCCAGCAGCCGCAAGAGACGACGATCACCCAGACCGAGCCTGCTCCAGCTCCGGCCACCCCGGGTAGTTGGACGCCGCCGGGCACCGGGCCACAGACTGGGTACGCACCTCTTGCGGCGTCTGTCGTTCCCGTGTCGCCGCCACCACACGACGAGACCTTGGAATGACGACACCGCAGCATTTGTCCGATCGCTATGAACTCGGCGAGATCCTGGGCTTCGGAGGGATGTCCGAGGTTCATCTCGCGCGGGATCTGCGGCTGCACCGAGACGTCGCGGTGAAGGTGCTGCGCGCCGACTTGGCCCGCGACCCCAGCTTCTACCTGCGGTTTCGCCGCGAGGCCCAGAACGCTGCGGCATTGAACCACCCGGCGATCGTCGCCGTGTACGACACCGGCGAGGCCGAGACGTCCGCGGGTCCACTGCCCTACATCGTCATGGAGTACGTCGACGGGATCACGCTGCGCGACATCGTGCACAACGAGGGGCCGATTCCGCCCCGCAAGGCCATCGAGATCATCGCCGATGCGTGTCAGGCGCTGAACTTTTCCCACCAGCACGGCATCATCCACCGCGACGTCAAGCCGGCCAACATCATGATCAGCCGCACGGGTGCGGTGAAAGTCATGGACTTCGGCATCGCTCGCGCGCTGGCCGATTCCAGCAGCGTCACCCAGACCGCGGCCGTGATCGGTACCGCGCAGTATCTGTCGCCCGAGCAGGCTCGCGGCGACGCAGTCGACGCCCGCTCCGACGTGTACTCGCTGGGCTGCGTGCTCTACGAAATCCTCACGGGCGAGCCGCCTTTCGTCGGCGACTCCCCGGTGGCCGTGGCCTACCAGCACGTCCGCGAGGCGCCCGTCCCGCCGTCGCAGAAGCACGAGGGCATCTCCGCCGACCTCGACGCCGTGGTGCTCAAGGCGCTGGCGAAGAATCCCGACAACCGCTACCAGACGGCGGCCGAGATGCGCGCCGACCTGATTCGGGTGCACAACGGCGAACCGCCTGAGGCGCCGAAGGTGCTCACCGATGCCGAACGCACGTCGCTGCTGTCTTCTTCTGCGACCAACCGCTCGGCGTCACCGGTCGCGGTGCCGCCGCGCCAGGACGACGCCGGCCGGGGGGCGGGCAGGAGATCGGTGCGCCGGTGGTTGATCGCCGTGGCGGTGCTGGCGGTGCTGACGGTCGCGGTGACTGTGCTGATCAATGCGATCAGCGGTCCCACCCACGCGGTGCAGGTGCCCAACGTGGCCAACAAGCCCTCAGCCGATGCGGTGGCGACCCTGCAGAACCGCGGGTTCAAGGTCCGCACGCTGCAAAAGCCCGACTCGACGGTGGCGCCCGACCGCGTCATCGACACCGATCCCAAGGCCGGTGATTCCGCCGACCAGGGCTCGGAGGTGACGCTCAACGTGTCCACCGGGCCTGAGCAGCGCGAGATCCCCGACGTGTCCAACATGAGCTACCCCGATGCGGTGCGCCGCCTGACGGCCGCGGGCTTCGGCAAGGTCAAGCAGGTGCTGACCCCGTCGACACCGGAGCAGAAGGACCGCGTCGTCGAAACCAACCCACCGGCCAATCAGACCGCCCCGGTGACGTTCGAGATCTCCGTACTGGTGGGGACCGGTCCGGAGAAGGCCGACGTGCCCGACGTTGCGGGCCAGTCCGAGGAGCAGGCCCGGGCGACGCTGACTGCGGCAGGCTTCAACAACATCGTCTCGGCTCCGGTGGACAGCACGCGGCCCGCCGGCTCGGTGATTGGCACCAATCCGCCTGCAGCACAGTCGGTTCCGAAGGACGCCGTGATCCAGCTACAGGTGTCGAAGGGCAACCAGTTCGTGATGCCCGATCTCACCGGCATGTTCTGGACCGATGCCGAGCCGCAGCTACGCGCACTCGGCTGGACCGGCATCCTGGTCAAGGGCGCCGACGTGCCCGGCAACGATCAGCAGCGCAACCGGGTGGTCTACCAGAGCCCGGCACCGGGCACCGGGGTGAACCGCGACGGCAACATCACGCTGAAGTTCGGTTCGTAGGGATCAGCGCCGCGCGCACGGTATCGGCGACCTCGTTCTCCAGCCGGCGCACCAGCGCTTCGTCCGGCGCGGCACCGCAGACCGCCAGCCAGTTCGCCAGCATCCGGTGACCGCCCTGGGTGAGGATCGACTCGGGGTGGAACTGCACACCGTGGATCGGCAGCTCGTCGTGCTGTAACCCCATGATCACGCCGCTTTCGGTGTGCGCGGTCGGGGTCAGGTCGTCGGGCACCGTGTCGGGCAGTACGGTCAGCGAGTGGTACCGGGTTGCGACGAACGGATTCGGAAGTCCTTGCAGCACACCGGCATTCGTGTGGTAGACGGTGCTGGTCTTGCCGTGCAGCAGCTCGGGCGCGCGGTCCACGGTGGCGCCGAACGCGACGCCGATGGCTTGATGGCCCAGGCATACGCCGAGTAGGGGAGTGCCGGTCTGGGCGCATGCGCGCACCAACGGGATCGACGCGCCGGCACGTTCGGGGGTGCCCGGCCCGGGGCTCAGCAGCACGCCGTCGTAGTTCTGGGCGACAGCGACAGGATCGGCGAGGTGAGGGTCGTCGTTGCGCCAGACCTGTGCCTGCACACCCAGCTGCCCGAGGTACTGGACCAGGTTGAAAACGAAGCTGTCGTAATTGTCGACGACCAGAATGCGCACCATGCCAGGTTAACGGGCGCTTGCGGCGGCTCGGTTCAGCCGGCCGGTCGGGCGTAGTGCATCGCGACCGGTTCGGTGTAGCCGATCACCTCCACCTCGGCCCGCGGCTCTTCGGTGTAACCCAGCCCGAACCGGGCCACGTACTGCTTGTACAGGGTGACCAGTGGGGCGGCCGCCAACGCAGACTGCATCCTCGCGACGTCACCGATGGCCGTCACCGTGTAGGGCGGACTGTAAGTTTTGCCGTGCAGCAGCAACGTGTTTCCCACACACCGCGGCGCCGACGTCGCGATCAGGCGCTGGTCTTGCATCTGCACGGCCTCCGCGCCGCCGCTCCACAGCGCGTTCAGAACGGCCTGAATGTCTTGTTGGTGCACGACGAGGTCGTCCGGGGAGGCGTCGCGCGGGAACCTGCCGTTGGCGTCTCGCTGCGCGTCGGTAAGTGTGACCACCAGGCCGGGGCCGCGCATCGGGGCCAGCCCGGCCGCCACGGCCAGCGGCGCGGCTCTGATCAACAGGGCCGCCACCTGCGAGTCGTTGGCGGCCGGTCCGGCGCGCGCGGCGTCGACCTGGTGTACCAACGCGTCGCGTTGAGCGCTGAGCCGGTCGACGGACTGCTGAGCTTCGCGGACCAGATCCACCAGCCGCGGGGAGTCGCTGCGCCGGATTTCGCTACCGCCGGACACGCTGTGCGTGGTGGCCAGCAGGACGCCCGCCAGCAGGCACACCACCGGCACGCCGATCCGCCAAGCGCTGCGCCGCGTCGTCACGTGTGCATCTTCGCAGCTACGGCAGTCCGAGCGCGCGCGATGGTTGGGTTAATCTCAATTGCACCTGCAGCGGGGAGAGGAGCCCATGCCGAAGTCCAAGGTCCGCAAGAAAAACGATCTCACGGCCCGGTCCGTCAGTCGTACGCCGGTCAAGGTCAAGTCGGGCCCGTCCAGTGTGTGGTTCGTCGCGTTCTTCGTCGGCCTGATGTTGATCGGGCTGTTATGGCTTCTCGTTTTCCAGCTCGCGGTCGCCAGCGGCAACCAGCCGACCTGGCTGCAGTGGATGGCCGACCTCAACGTGTGGAACTACGCGATCGCGTTTGCCTTCATGATCAGCGGCCTGTTGCTCACCATGCGCTGGCACTGAGCCGACACGATGGGGTGGCAGCAGGCGCGGTTTTCGAGGGCTTTCCGCGTCCGACACTTTGCCGTTACCCAATCACACCGATGTGATTCATCCCCATTGTTGATAGCACCTGTGGATAACTGCATCTGGTGTGGTAGGCGCCTGGGGATAATCAATGCAGCAAACTGAGTGGGGCCCGAATCCGATTGCCATCGCCGGGTGTGGCGTGCTGGGAGTTCTGCTGACGTCAGCGGCTGTGACGCTCGTCACAGATGCTCCGGGCCGGTTTTTGGTGGGCATTGCCGGCGTCGGGCTGCTGATCTTTGCGGGCTTCTCGCTTCGCGCGCGGCCCAAGCTGGCAATCACGCCCGGCGGGCTCGCGATCCGGGGTTGGTGGCGGACCCGGGTGTTGGCCCGGCCCCAGATCGACGTCATCCGGATCACGGAGTTCCGGCGGCTGGCACGCAAAGTCCGGTTGCTCGAAGTCGACACCGTCGACGGCCGGTTGATCGTGTTCAGCCGCTGGGATCTGGGAACCGACCCAGTCGACGTGCTGGACGCGCTGACCGCAGCCGGCTATGCCGGCCGGTAGCGCTACTGCGTCACGCTGATCGAGTTGATCACCACCGGCTCGGTGGGGCGGTCGCGCGCGTCGGTGGCGGTGGTGGCGATCGCGTCGACGACGCGCTGCGACTCGGGGTCGACGATCTCGCCGAAGATCGTGTGCTTGCGGTTCAGATGCGGCGTCTTGGTAACGGTGATGAAGAACTGCGAGCCGTTGGTGCCCGGACCCGCGTTGGCCATTGCCAGCAGGTAGGGCTTGTCGAACTGCAACTCCGGGTGGAACTCGTCGGCGAATTGGTAGCCGGGGCCGCCGCGGCCAGTGCCGGTCGGGTCGCCGCCCTGGATCATGAACCCGTCGATCACCCGGTGGAAGACGGCGCCGTCGTAGAACGGGCCGGATTTACCGCCCTTCGCGTTCTGCGTGCTGTATTCCTTTGTGCCCGTTGCCAATCCGATGAAGTTGGCGACGGTCTTGGGTGCGTGATTGCCGAACAGCGCGATCTTGATGTCGCCGCGGTTGGTGTGCAGGGTGGCAGTTGCGGTCTGGATGGGGCTCGTCACGGGATGCCAGTGTGCCATGCCCGTTCCGTCCGGTCCGACGCGCACGGTCCGATACGCTCGACCCCGACTTGGCAGAAAGGCGGACCGTGACAACCAAGACCCGGCTGACCCCGCGGCAGCGTCTGACCCGAGGCTTGCAGTACACCGCTGTGGGTCCGGTCGACATCACGCTCGGCACGGTGGGCCTCGGCGCGCAGGGGGCGTCGTCGGCCGGCCAGCGCCTGCGCGAGCGCTACCGGCAGAGCCGTGTCGCCAGGGAAGTCGGCGCAGCGCAAGAGACGCTTGCCCGTGAGCTGGCCGCCGCGCAGCAGGTGGTCGCGAACCTGCCTCAGGCGCTGCAAGACGCACGCCAGCCGCATAACAGGCGGCGCCGGATCGCGCTGCTGACGGCCGCCGGCGTCGCGACGTTGGCCGGGGGAGCGGTCGCGTTCTCGATCGTGCGGCGGTCCATGCAGCCCGAGCCGTCACCGCGGCCACCGAGCGTCGAGGTCGAGCCCAAGCCCTAGCGCGTCGACACTGCGTCTAGATCGTCAGGGCGGCGGATTTCGCGATCTGTGCGCAGATTCGACGCAGCGGAATGCTTGAAAAACGTGTGGAGCCTAG